>JAEYTU010000174.1 GCA_023433825.1 Planctomycetota bacterium | reverse complement strand
GTCACGGACGGCGTGCTGCACCGCCGACTGGCAGGCGGGTGCTTGCTCGTCGTCGTCGCGGTCGCCGCCGGGTGCGAGAGGGAAGCGCCGCCGCCACCGGCGCGGTTGTCGCCGCGCACCGCTCGCTTCGGGATCCTGCCGGATCTCGTCCTCCACCCTCGCGTCGTCAGTCAGGGTGGACCGTTCTTCCTCGACCGATTCGAGTCGACGGAAGGCGATTGGCTCGCGTTCCAGCGCGATGCCGGCGACGACGTCGCGCGGGGCGAGCCGCGCAGCGAACGCGAACTCCGCTCCCCGGTCACACGCGTCACGTTCGTCGAAGCGAAGGCCTACGCGCGATGGCGGATGTGCCGGTTGATGCGCGCCGACGAGTGGCTGTACGCGGCGACCGCAGGCAACGAGTACGCGTACCCGTGGGGGAACCGGTTCGATCGAACCTGGGTCAACACGAGTGAACTCGGCTTGGGGCGACTGACGCCGGTCGGCACGTTCGAGTCGGGACGCCAGAGTTCCGGCGCCTACGACCTGATCGGAAATGCCGCGGAATGGACGCTGACGGTTCCCGACTGGTTCTTCCGCGTCGACGCTGCGGTCGCGCCGGTCACTGCGCGTGCGGCGTCGTTCGCACTGCGCGACGATCCTGCGTTGCGCTCGTTCGTGCCGTGGCCGCTGCCGCTCGCGACGGCCTGGCTCGTCGAGGCGAGCGGCCGACACGCACCGCGACTCGTCGTCGGCGGGCAGTTCGGACAGGTCACGCCGCGGTCGGCAGCGTCCGAGGCGTTGCGCAGCGAGTGGTTGGAGGGGGAGTGGAGTGACCGGATCGGGATCCGGCTGGCGACGACGCCGGACGAACTGTTGGGGACGTGGCTCGAGACCGCGCGCCCGAACGACGACCTGATCGCCGCGGTCATCGCATTCACGAACCGTCCGGAGCATCGCCGCGTGCTTGGTGAGGCATTCCCACGGGCGCTCGCGCGGGCGCGTTCGCCGGGACCGTTGGCCTCGATCCTGCGACGTGAGCTGACGCGGTGACCGACGAACGGGAGCCGTTCTCGTACTGGCGCGAACGGATGGCCGCGCATGGCTTCTCGCCGCAGCGGCGGTTCGGTCAGAACTTCCTGCTCGACCCGAGCCTGCACCGCGCGATCGCGGCCGAGCTCGGCGCGACGCGTGACGACGTCGTCCTCGAAGTCGGCCCTGGGCTCGGCTTTCTGACCCGCGAACTGCTGCGCGACGCCGGGCGCGTCGTCGCCGTCGAGATCGATCCGCGGCTGCGCGCGATCCTGGACGAGGAGCGGGCGTCGTTCCCGGACCGCGGCGCGAGGCTCGAAGTCGTCGCGTCCGACGTGCTCGACGGCGATCGGATCGCTCCGACCGTCGTCGATGCCGTTCGCGCGGCGCAGGCAGCCGTCGGCGGTCGCTTCCTGCTCGCCGCGAACCTGCCGTATGCGATCTCCGGCCCGTTCCTGGCCCAACTCCCTGTGTTGGAGACGCTTCCGCAGACCTGCGTGCTGTTGGTCCAGAGCGAACTCGGCGAACGGCTCGCCGGGGCGACCGGCGTCGTCGACGGCGCGTTGGCGGCGCTCCTCGGCCTGACCTACGACGTCCGGATCGTCCGGCGGATCGGTCGCGAGGTCTTCCGCCCGCGACCGAACGTCGACTCGGTCGTGATCCGACTGACCGCGTTGCCGACGGCGTTCGTCCAGTGGCCGGTCCCCGATCGGCTGTGCTTCCGCCGGTTCCTGCGCGAACTGTTCCGCAGCCGCCGCAAACAACTGCGTTCGACACTGACTCGGGCAGTGACCGCTGCCCTCGGCGAGGTCCCGGCCGAGGCCAACGCCGCGTCGATTTCGCCGGCGCTCCCAGCTCTGTCGCGGCGCGCCGAGGAGCTGACGCCGTCAGAGCTGCTGGCGTTGTTCGACGCCGCGGTTCTGCGGTCCCGCGGCGATCGCCGGCCTTGACCGAACCGAAGGCGGTCCTACCATCCCGCCGCTTCGGCGGTGGCCCTCACGGTGGCTTTGCCGGCTCCCTAGGTTCGCCGCGGGAACGGCCGATCAGGATCAAGTGCCGCTGGGACCAAGATCTAGTGATAGGCTTCGGGGCTTTTCGCAACGCAGCGACCCCCCCGCTTCCGAACCGCTTCCTCGCGGTCTCCGCACCCCTCACGCCCGCGCTTCCGACGCCCGCGCCATCAACCCCCGAAACGAACTCGCCCCTCCGTGCCCGCTTCGACCCCCCAGATGCTGATGGAACGCTCCGACGAGGTGAAGCTCCGCGTCAAGGAGGCGACCGACATCGTCGCCCTGATCGAGAGCTACATCCCGTTGCGCGCCAGGGGTCGGATGCTCGTCGCGCTGTGCCCGTTCCACCAGGAGAAGTCGCCGTCGTTCACCGTGTACCCGGAGACGCAGCACTTCCACTGCTACGGCTGCAAGAAGAGTGGCGATGTCTTCACGTTCGTCATGGAGCGTGAGGGGCTCGGTTTCCGTGAGGCGCTCGAACGACTCGCAGACCGCGCCGGGATCTCGACCGAGGGTCTGTTCCGGAACGAACGCGGTGGTCCGCGCGCGCCACAGGTCGACTGGGCCGGCGTACTCGGGAAGGTCCGCGACTGGTTCGCGGCCGCGTTGCGTGGGCCGGACGCGGGAGCAGCGCGCGCCTACGTCGCCGCGCGGGGCCTCGCCGACGCCGTCGTGCCGTTCGGCCTCGGGTTCCATCCGCAGGACTCCGGCCGCTTGGTCGAATTCGCGCGCCGCGAACGGCTGCCACTCGAGGTCTTGGAGATGGCCGGCCTCGTTCGCGACGGACGTATCGAACCGTTCCGCGGTCGCCTGATGTTCCCGATCGAAGACGAGCGCGGCCGCGTCGTCGGCTTCGGTGGGCGAGTGCTCGACGACAGCAAGCCGAAGTACGTCAACTCACCGGAGTCGCCGTTCTTCCAGAAGCGCCGCGTGCTGTTCGGACTCAAGCACGTCAAGCAGGCGGGCGAACGCCGCGTCGTCGTCATGGAGGGGTACACCGACGTCATCGCCGCGCATCTGGCCGGCTTCCGCGGGGCGGCCGCGACGCTCGGGACCGCGCTGACGACCGATCACGCCCGCACGCTCGTGCGCTATGCGACCGACGGCGTCGTGCTGCTGTTCGACGGCGATCGCGCCGGACGGCAAGCCGCAGAGAAGGCGTTCCGCGAACTCGCGGCGTCGGAACTGCCGCTGCGCATCGCGCTGCTGCCGGAAGGACTGGATCCCGCCGATGCGCTGTCGCGTCGTCCGGGTTCGACCGACGCCGATGTCGAAGCCGGACGAGCACGGTTTCGCAGCTGGATCGATGCCGCCGACGACGCGCTGACGGCTTGGTTCCGATTGCTGCGCCAACGTCTCGACCTGTCGAACGACGCCGCCGTCGCGCGCGTGCTCGACGAATGTGCCGAAGTGCTCGGCCGCCTCGACAACCCGGCCCGACGCGCACTGTTGGTCTCGCGGATGGCAGCGCAGCTCGGGCTCGATCCCGAGACGTTCCACCGCAGCGTCAAACAGCGCGCTCGCGTTGGAAAGTCCGACGCGACGCCACGCGCCGACGCAGTCGGCAGCGTCGGCACCGACGCGCCGCCGATCGCGGCACCGACCGAGGCGCAACTCGACGTCCTTGCCTGCGTCCTTCGCGAACCGCAGACGATCGACGACGTCACCGACGCGTCGTGCGGTCACGACGACGTCGACGCCGTTCTCGCGGCGGTTCGTGTCGCGGCAGCCGCCGGGATCCTCGAGCGCAATGCCGTCGTCGCGCGGCTGTTCACCGAATTCACCGAGCAACCACGGCGCCGCAGCCTGGTCGCGCTGGTCGTCGATCGCGCCGCCGTGATCCGTGACGCCCGCGCGTCGCTGCAACAGTCCTTGCGCGTGCTTCGCGCCGGGGACGTCCGCCGCGTCGCCCAACAACTCCGCCTGAAGATGCAGGAAGCTGCAGCCGCAGGCGACCAACCGCTCGTCGATCGACTGACGCGCGAGTACCTCGAGCACCTTCGCCGGAACTGATCCCAAGTCCCGATCCGACGCGCAAACGAATGACCCCCATGGACAGCTTCGAAACCTCGATCAAGACGCTGATCAAGAACGCACGCAAAGTCGGGCACGTGACGTTGGCCCAACTGAGCGAGCTCCTGCCCGACGACGCGTCGGCGCCGGAGAAGATCGAGCAGGCGATGGCGATGATCGAGGAAGCCGGCATCGAGATCGTCGACGGTGCCGAACGCGCGAAGAACGCGAAGAAGGCGAAGTCGCGCGACGGCAACGAGCCGGGCTTCGAGCCGCCGGAGGACGACGCGTTCCCGGACGCCGAGAGCGAGACGTTCACGACCGGACGCGAGGGCACCGAGGAGACCGTCGAACTCGACACGGCGGCGCCGACCGTCGACGTGACCGAGAAGATCGACGACCCGGTTCGGATGTACCTGACGCAGATGGGCGAGATCCCGCTGCTGACGCGCGAGGAGGAGATCTCGCTCGCGCGGAAGATCGAGCTGACGCGCAAGCAGTTCCGGAAGGAGGTGCTGAGCTCCGGGTTCGGGTTGGCGAATGCGATCGAGATCCTGCAGGACGTCGTCCGCGGCGAGCTGGCGTTCGATCGCACGTTGAAGGTCAACCAGCAGGATCCCGAGGTCGGCAAGGCCGATCTGTCGAACCGGCTGCCCGGGAACATCGAGACGTTGGGTCGCATCTACGAGGTCGCGCGGAAGGACTACGAGCAACTGCTGGTCGCCGACGAGGCCGGCGAGCCGATCCAACGTCCGAAGGCGACCGTGCTGAAGAAGCGCATCGTGTCGCGCAAGCGCAAGGCGGTGCTGCTGATCGAAGAGCTGAACCTTCAGGGCAAGAAGGTCCGGCCGATGATCGATCTGCTGGAGAGCCGCGTCGCCGAGATGCGTCGTCTCGAACGCAAGCTGCAGAACTACCGCGGTGCGCAGCACAGCAATCCGCAGGCGCAGGAGCTGCGTCGTCGCGTCCACGATCTGCAGGTCGACGCGCTGGAGTCGATCGACAAGCTGGAGCGACGCCTGAACCTCGTCCGCGACGCCTACGCCAACTACGAGGACGCCAAGCGCAAGCTGTCGTCGGGCAACCTTCGCCTCGTCGTCTCGATCGCGAAGAAGTACCGCAACCGCGGACTGTCGTTCCTCGACCTGATCCAGGAAGGGAACACCGGCCTGATGAAGGCGGTCGAGAAGTACGAGTACCGCCGCGGCTACAAGTTCTCGACCTACGCGACGTGGTGGATTCGACAGGCGATCACGCGCTCGATCGCCGATCAGGCGCGGACGATCCGCATCCCGGTCCACATGATCGAGACGATGAGCAAGCTTCGGAACGTGACGAAGAAGCTGCTGCAGTCGAAGGGCCGCGAACCCACGATCGAGGAGATCGCAGAAGCCGCGCAGGTCTCGGTCGACGAGACCAAGCGCGTCATGAAGATCAGCAAGCACCCGATCTCGCTCGATCGACCGATCGGCGAGTCGGACGACTCGTACTTCGGCGACTTCATCGAGGACGAAGCCGTCGAATCGCCGGTGCTGGCTGCAAGCCGCGAGATGCTGAAGGAGCGGATCGAGAGCGTGCTCAGCACGTTGACGTTCCGCGAGCGCGAGATCATCAAGCTGCGCTACGGCATCGGGGACGGCTACACCTACACGCTCGAAGAGGTCGGACGGATCTTCCGTGTGACACGCGAACGCGTCCGCCAGATCGAGGCGAAGGCCGTCCGCAAGCTGCAGCACCCGGTGCGCGCGCGTCGGCTGTCGGGATTCCTCGACGGGTCCGGCGAAGGGTGACCGCACCGCGCCGGGTGCGATGCACCGGCGCGGATCGAGCCCTTGCGCGCGGCGCACCCTTGCTCGGGCTGCGCCCTTGTTCGAGTTCCACTGCTCGCTAGGATGCGCCGCCCCCGTTCCGCCCCGCGAGTCGCCGGCGCTTGCATCCAGACGTCAAGAAACTCCTCGAAGTCCAGAAGGTCGACCAAGAGGTCGCCCGCATCCGCAAGGATCTCGTTTCGCTGCCTGCCGAGACGGCCCGCCGCGAACGCCGACTGACGGCACTGCGCCGCACGGCGGACGAGGCCAAGAAGACGCTGATGGACGCCGAGGTCGCGCAGCGCACGGCGGAGAAGGGGATCAAGCAGGCCGACGACGAGATCAAGAAGATCGAAGTGCGGCTGTCCTCGGTGAAGAACAACGCCGAGTACCAGGCGATGCTGTTCCAGATCGAGTCGGTCAAGAAGGAACGCTCGCAGCTCGAGGAAGAAGGTCTCGGATTGCTCGACAAGGTCGAGTCACTGCGCGTCCAGGCGGAGGCCGCTGCGACGGAGCTCGCCGAGGAGGAGAACGTCTTCGCGACGTTCCAAGCCGAAGCAACGGCGCTCGCCGCGAAGCGTGAGGTCGAAGCTGCGAAGGTTCTGGCGCGCCGCCCGGCGCTGATCACCGACGTCCCGCGCGAACTCCTCGAGCGCTACGACCGCCTGTTCCACGGTCGCGACCACGTCGCCGTCTGCGCGGTCGAGGGGCAGATCTGCCAGGGCTGCCATTCGAAGGTCACGACCGGTGACTACGGCCGCCTGCACGGCGGCACGGTGATCGTCACGTGCGGATCGTGCCAGCGGATCCTGTACCTGCGGGAGTGATCCCGCTGTGACGAAGGCCGCTGCGATCCATCCGGTCATGGCCGGGACCGCCGGCCACATCGACCACGGCAAGAGCAGCCTCGTCAAAGCGCTGACCGGCCGCGATCCGACGCGCCTCAAGGAGGAGAAGGAACGCGGGATGACGATCGACCTCGGCTACGCGCCGCTGCGACTCCGCGACGGCCGGTCGATGGGGATGATCGACGTTCCCGGTCACGAGCGTTTCGTTCGCAACATGGTCGCCGGGTCGACCGGGCTCGATCTGGCGATCCTCGTCGTCGCCGCCGACGACGGCGTGATGCCGCAGACGCGCGAGCACGTCGACATCCTGCACCTGCTCGGCGTCCAGAAGGGCGTCGTCGCGCTGACGAAGATCGACCTCGTCGACGCCGACATGATCGCGCTCGCCGCCGACGAAGTGACGGCGTTGCTCGAGGGCACACCGCTCGAAGGCGTCGAGATCGTCCCGGTCAGCACGATCACCGGCGAAGGGATCGACGAGCTGCGCGCGAAGCTCGAGGAACTGGCACTCGGCGTTCGCCCGCGTTCGCACGAAGGCCCGTTCCGGATGCCGATCCAGCGCGTCTTCCAGCTGAAAGGGATCGGCACCGTCGTCACCGGCATCCCGCTCTCGGGCGCGATCGAGCCCGGAGCCGACGTCGAGTTCCTGCCCGGCGGCAGTCGCGTGAAGGTCCGCGCCGTCCAGGCGTTCGGCGGCGAAGTCGCGCGGGCGATCGCCGGCCACAGCACGGCGCTGTCGGTGCCCGATGCGCGGACCGTCGGACTGACGCGCGGCGTCGTCGCTGCGGCGCCCGGGATCTTCCAATCCGGGCACGTCGTCGACATCGAGCTGAAGTTGCTGCAGCGCACGAAGCCGATGGGCCACCGCACCCCGGTTCGCTTCCACACCGGAACGATCGAGGCGCTCGGTTCGCTGCTGCTGCTCGATCGCGAGCGCGTCGAACCCGGCGCGGAACTCGTCGCCCGCGTCGAACTCGAGGAACCGATCTGTGCCGTCTCCGGCGATCGCTTCCTGCTCCGCACGCAGACACCGCCGATCACGGTCGGCGGCGGCGTCGTCCTGCGCGTCGTTCCGGACATGAAGCGATACCGCCGTCGTGCCGTCGGCGAGGAGCTCGTTCGGCTGCAGGCGGCAGGCGCCAGCATCGAGAGTCGCGTCCGCGAGGAAGTCGTGCAGGCTGGACCGCAAGGACGAACGGCCGCGGACATCGCGACGGCGTTGTCGAGCCCGCTGCCGCTCGTCGAGAGCGTGCTCGAGCGCCTCGACGACGTGCACCGGCATCCGCGGACCGGCCGTGTGTTCCTGCAGTCGCACGTCACCGCTGGGCGGCAGGAACTGTTCGACTCGGTCGCACGCATGCTGCGCGACAAGCCGCTCGCCGCGTCGATCCAGCGCGCGTCGCTACGGCCGACGCGTTCGCTGACCGCGCCGCTGCTCGCTGCGATCTACGACCAGTTGCTCGACGAAGGTCGGATCCGGACCGGCACGCACGGACGGGTCCTGTTCCTCGATCGGCTGAAGCCGCTCGCGCCCGAGCAGCAGGCGCAGTTCGACGCATTGGTCGCGCACGTCGTCGCCGCCGGTTTCCGGCCGCCGACGTTGCCGGAACTCGAACAGGCGCTCGGACTGCGCGACGCGACGCTGCAGAGCCTGCTCGCCCGCGCCGTCGACGAGGGCCGCATCGAACCGATCGGCGACCACTACTACGCACACCCGATCGTTCAGAAGGCGATGCAGGCGATCCGGCGGAACTGCCTCGCGCACGACGGCAACCTCGACATCCCGAGTCTTCGCGACGCGTTCGAGACGAGCCGGAAATACCTGATCCCGTTGTTGGAGCACGTCGACGGGCTCGGACTGACGATCCTTCGCGGCGGTGTTCGCCACCTGCTGCCCTCGTCGCAAGTCGCGCAGGAATTGGCGGCTCTGGACGGCTGAGCGGGCGGCGCCACCGGCTCCCGTTCTGCCGCGGTCGCCACGGTCCTCAATCGGGACGCGAGTCTGGCCGATAGGACCGGCCAGAGAGCAAGGAGACCCTGCATGACCGGCGAGAAGGCTCATCGCGACGACAGCGCACGGAAGGACGAAGCAGTCGAACGCTTCGACGAGGAGAGCTTCGTCCTGGACGGGCTGGACGAGGAGATCGATGCGGCCTTCGCGGTCGTCGAGGACGAAGTCCTCGCCACTTCGGACGAGTCCGCGTCGGCCAGTGAAACGACGGAGACGGAGACGGCCGACGTCGACGCCGAAGTTGTCGCTGCCGCCGATGCCGAGGACCTGCTGTTCTCGGTCGACGGCGACGCGCAACCGGAAGCGGCCGAGACGCCGTTCCGCGAGCAGGGTGGCTCCGACTGGGGCGGGGTCGATCTGACGCCGCAGGACATCGGCATCGCCGACGCGCCCGCGCAGGGCGACGAGTTCGCCGATGGCGACAGCGACGTCCAAGAGGTCGATCTGGAGTCCGACGAATCGCTCGGCATCGTCGAGGAGGACACCGACTCGTCGGCGCTCGACACCGACGACACGAACGACGACGGCGTCGCATCGGCCGACGAAGGCGATTCGGTCGGCGTCGGAACGTCGTTCCACGAACTTCGCCTGTCGCCGGCACCCGAGGACGAGACCAACTCGTTCGGCGACGGTGGCTTCTTCGCCGACCCGGTCGGGAACGAAGAAGTCGGCGTCGCGGCGACAGCCGACGACTCGATGCTCGTCGATCCGGACGCAGAGCCCGTCGACGAGGACTGGGCAGCGGCCGACGAGGGTGCGGTCGACGACGGAACCGGCGAGGGTGAGTACGCGGACGCGGACGCTTCCGCGCAGGACGAATACGCCGAGGCCGAGGCGGAGCCCGACTACTCCGAGCACGAGGAGGCCTTCGTCGATTCGGCACCGATCGCCAACACCGGCGCGCCGGTGCGGCGTTCGCGGTTCTGGCGTGGACTCGCGGCGGCGGCCGTGCTGGTCGTGCTCGGCGGCGCCGGTGGCGTCGCTTGGTACAAGCCGGAATGGATCGGGATCGTCCCGCCGGAGACGTCGGTCGAGGTCACGCGCGTCGCGCGTCCCGACGTCGATGTCACGATGCGGGCGCCGTCGCTCGGCGTGCGCCGTCCAGGCGACACGGCCGGCGGCGAAGTGACGGGTGCCGCGCGCGTCGCGGCCGACGTGACTGGCTGGATGCGTCGCGCCGTCGACTCGATGCGTGGCACGGCGGGCGGCCCCGGCGGGGGCGTCGATCGGACGCCGAAGGATCCGAACGCGGGGGGGACCGGTGAGCCGGCCGCGCGGCCGGACGTCGAGCCGCACGTCGATCGCATCGCGGTCCCGGTGGCGAAGGAACTCGGCACCGTCGACGTCGGCGGCGACTTGCGGATCGGCGGCCGATACGAGGCACCCGCGGACGCGACGCCAGCGGGTCCGGCGCGCACGTTCTCCGAAGGCGTCGTCGCTGGCGGCAAGGCCGTCGCGCAGCTGCAGAACGGCAACTACTTCATCGGCACCGTCAAGTCGCTCGACGACGCGACCGTGACGCTGAAGTTGGAGAAGGGCGAGATCACGTTCGGGTACGCCGAGCTGACGACGCTGAGCGCGCTCGGGTCGGTGGAGTTCGAGGAACTGCAGCGCGCCGATCGCGGCTTCGTCCGCCTCAGCAATCGCAATCGCCTCGTCGGCACGATCGTCCGTCGGGCGAGCGGCGATCAGATCGTGCTCGAGACGCAGTCGAGCCGCGTCGTGATCCCACGCGCGACGATCGAGGAGATCGGCATCGTCGGCACCGTTCCAGTCCAAGTCCGCGAGGAAGAGGACTCGGCGTGGCTGCGCTCGATGGTCGATCGGATGCTCGATCCGAACGTCACGCCGACGCCGACGCCGCCGACGACCGACCCGGCGACGCCCGGCAATCGCTGACCGAGAACGCCGAAAGCACGACCGGTGCGGCGGCGCGTCGTCGCCGTAGAGTGCCGGTGATGGTGCGTTGCGACGACTGCGGTGGAACGGGCCGGGTTCCGGTCCACGAGGCCGGACATGTCGTGTTCGCGTGTGCGCTGTGCGGCGCGCTGCAAGGAGACGCGGCGGCCGTCGATGCCGTCGAGTCGGCGCGGCGCGCGCGCGAACGTGGGTTCGACCCACTCGTGCATCCGCTCGTCGAGTGTCTGGAGGACCTTCGCGGACTGACGGTCGTCGGTGCGAGCGGTGGCGATCCGGAGCGGCGGATCTGGCCGTTCGTGCAGTTCGCGGTCGGCACCGACGGACTCGGCACGGTCGAGAACCTCGTCAAGACGCTGCGCCTCGGCGCCGCGCGACACGCGCTGCACTGGATCGTCGAGGTCGAGTACGCGCACCGGTTGGTCTTCGCGTTGAAGCCGAGGTTCCACCGCTCGATCGACGCGATCACGCCGGCGCTGGTCGAGTCGGCCGTCGCCGACCTCGATCGCATTCGGCGCGACCTGGTCAGCAATCAGCGGCTGTCGTGGTGGCGCGACGGATCGAACGGACCCCCGTGACCGGTCGTTGGCCAGGGCTACGCTGTGCCGCGTCCTGTCCCGCCGGCCCGCTGGCGAAAGAGCGCCTCTCCCCGATGCGAATCACGTTCACCGTACTCCTCGCCCTGTTCGTCCTCGCGACGCCCACCGTCCGTGCGCAGGGCGCAAGCGATGCCGTCAAGGAGTTCCGCAGGTACTTCCGGACCTACAAGGAGACGTCGGAGAAGGTCGAGGCCGTGCGCACGCTGCGGTCGCACGACAACGCCGAGGCCGCGCAGGAGCTGATGACGCTGCTCGACCACAAGGACGAGCCGATCCGCGCGGCCGCGATCGACGTGCTGTCGGGCTTCCGCGATCCGAAGACGTTCGAGGCCGTCGTCGCCGAACTGCCGAACGTCAAACAGAACGACCGCAAGGCGTTGGTGATCGGCGTGCTGGGGCGGTCGAAGGTCGAGGCGGTCGTGCCGGTGCTGACCAAGCTCGCGACCGAGGACAAGAAGATCGATGGTCAGGTCCGCGCAGCGATCGCGCGCGCGTTCGCGGACCTCGGCGTCAAGACGGCTGGGCCGATCCTGACGACGTTCCTCGGCGACAAGGATCCGATGGTCCGCATGGCGGCGGCGGATGCCGCGCGTGCGCTGCAGGATCGATCGGTCGGACCCGCGCTGCTGCCACTGATCGACGACGCCGCATGGCAGGTGCAGTCGGCGGCCGTCCAGGCAGCCGGCGTCCTCCGGATCGTCGAGGCGATCGATCCGCTGATCGCCGTCATGCGGGGGGGCGGGCGGCTGAAGGAGGAGGCCGCCGAGGCGCTGTTCCGGATCACGGCGATGGACCTACCGGCCGACCCCGACGAATGGTCGCGGCTGCTCGGCAAACTGCGCGATGCCGGCTGGCGCCCGCCGACCGACGAGGAACTCGCGAAGGCGATCGAGGCGCGCAAGAAGACCGACGCGTTCTACGGCAAGCAGTCCGACAAGACGACGTTCGGCGGCATCACGACGACGTCGACGCGCGTGCTGTTCATCATCGACGTGTCGGGCTCGATGGAGGACCGCGTCATCGAGATCGAGAAGTTCCAGTCCGGCTACGCGAACTTGCAGAAGCTGACGATCGTCAAGACCGAACTGGCGCGCACGATCGAGTCCCTCGGTCCGGACGTGTTCTTCAACATCGTCGCGTTCGCGTCGAAGCTCTCGACGTTCAAGAGCGACCTCGTGCCGGCCAACATCGTCATGAAGTCGGCCGCGAAGAACTGGATCGACAAACTGCAGCCGATCGGCGGCAGTGAAGCGCAGGCAGCGGCGGCCGTCGGAATGTCGGCGACGGCGAACCTCGAAGCCGGCAAGACGAACACCTACGCGGCGCTGATGTATCCGTTCGGCATCGATCCGGAGAAGCCGCCGCCGCCGACGACGCCGGGCGCGATCAAGAACAAGCTCGACACCGTGTTCTTCTTGAGCGACGGGCGTCCGAGCGTCGGCCGCCTCGTCGACACGAACGAGATCCGAAAGGTCGTCACGAAGATCAACGAGACCTACCGGATCGTCTTCCACTGCATCGCCATCGGTGAATTCCAGAAGGAGTTCATGGGCGATCTGTCGCGCGAGAACGGGGGCGTGTTCGTCGACCTCGGCCGGTGAGCCGCCCCCGAAGCCGCGTCACTGCACGAACGTGAACGGCACCGGGTTGCCGACGACACCGAGTCCGTTGCCAGCGAACGTCACGAACGCGTGGTGCAGCGTCAGCCCGCGCAGCACCGCCGGCCATCCGGCCGGGACGACGAAGTTCACCGTCGCTCCGCCGGTCGCATCGAGGAAGCCGAGACTGTTGGCCATGTGACCAGCGTTCGGGTGCGAGAGCGTCAGTGTCAGATAGCCGTCGATGTTCAACGGGATCGTGCGGCCGAGTGCCGTGAAGCCGGGGAACGGTCCGGTCGCCGAGCCCAGCACGAGGTACGCGGCGCCCGGGGTCGTCGGGGACGCGAGGCGAAGGGGAACCGACGCTCCGGCAGACAGGGAGATCGTGTGCGTCGGCGCAGCCAATGGCATCGGCCGCAGCGAGTGCACGTAGCCCAACGAACCGAACCCCAGACCGAGATCCTCGTGACCGTCGCCGTTGACGTCCCCGAGCACCCGCGGCGCCGCTCCGAGCACTGAGAAGAGCCTCGCGCCGGTTCGGCTCGACGAGATCGGAACATCGCCAGCGCTGCTGAGCAGCGTCCCGACGCGCGTCGCGAGGTCGCGCCAACCGTCACCGTCGAGGTCCTCGACCACGACGCACGCGCTGTGACCGCCGTAAGGCACCGATTCGGCGAACACGTGGCGGCGAAGGACCGTCTGGGTCGCTCCAGAGCGGATCTCGACGTAACCGACGTCGCTGCCCGAAGCGTCGCCGTCGCACGCCAGCACGACGTCCGCCGTGCCGTCGCCGTCGACGTCGCGATCGCCGTCGATGTCGACGGCGAACACGAAGGCCGGCACGGTCGGCGTCAGTGTCGTCAGGACCGAGTCGTCCCGACCACTGCGCAGTTCGACGCTGGCCGAGTAGGCGACGAGCCAGTCGGCATGGCCGTCTCGATCGACGTCGCCGGCCGCCGAGATCGCGCGCGGAAACGCGGTGTCGGCACCACCGCTGACCGTCCGCACGACGTTCCCGGTACCGCCCGACACGATCCTCACGAGCCCCGGCGCGCCGCTCGGCCGCATCCCGATCGCCACGTCGGCGCGTCCGTCGCGGTCGACGTCGCCGATGACCGCGATCCGTGCTACGGCGTGCGGCAACGCGACCGACCAGATCGTCGCGCCGTCGTGACCGCGCAGCGCGTGCAGCATCGCTGGTGCCGGCGTGAGTCCGCCCTCGACCACGAAGATGTCCGGTCGGCCGTCGCCGTCGAGGTCGTCGGCGCCGCGCGCGAACGTGCCGAATCGCGTCCCGACGACCGCACCCGTGCGAAC
>JAEYTU010000104.1 GCA_023433825.1 Planctomycetota bacterium | reverse complement strand
CAACGAACAACTCCTGCTGCTTCTCGTCCTGTCGTTTACCCAGCGCCATCGTTCGGAATCCTCCGCGCTGTCTCTACGTACCAGGCCTCAGCGAGGGTTGGGCGAAGTCGGGTTTTTCAACGGGCTGCTAGGCGATCGCCCTCGCGCGTTCTGCGACCGTGCGTTCCAAGTGATCCATGCGCCGCCGAAACGTCGCACGGAACGTGTGAGATCGCGCGAACGTCGCTCCCGCGACCGCTTGGGCTGCGAGGCGCGAGCGTCCCTGCGGTTGTGCGGCGGATTCGATCGCCGACGCGAGTGCGTCGACTGCATCCATGGGCACCGCACTGCCGCCATCCACGTGGCGTAGGAGTCCGCCGAACGCCTCGTTCAGATACCCGACGATCGGAACACCGAGCGCCAACGTCTCCAGATAGGTGCAGGACGGATCCCCCTGTCGGTGGCAGCAGACGAACAGATCCACATTGTCACGCACGAACGGAACGAGTTCGGTCTCGAAGTCGAGCACGCCTTTGAACCGGACTCGATCGCCGAGGCCGGCTGAGGTGACAGCAGCCCGCATTTCCGGTTCTGAGGGACCGGCACCACAGATGTCCATCGTGTAGTGGACGTTCCGCCGGCTCAGTTCGGCTGCGACCTTGGGCAGGTGGTCGGCGCCTTTCATCGGGCTCAATCGTCCAGAGAAGCAGAGTCGAAGCGGTGCGCCTCCGTCTTGCTTCGTGAACTTGGATACGATGGTCGCGTCATCCGGAATCATCGCCTCGTCGACGCGACTGTCGAAGTAGAGCAATGAATTCTTCGCGATGTGCTGATACGCGTCATAGGTGGGAGTGCCGTTGCACTGCAAGCCCGCAGAGAGCTTCACGGAACGAACGTTTGCCCGCTCCTGACTGCGTTCCCACATGGCCCTTCGGACCGAACGCAAGAAACCGAGGTTCTCCGATCGGAGTACCTGTAACCGAGTGGCAAGCGTGTACTCGCAGTTGAACACGTACGGCACCGAGCGCTGACGACAGTACTCCGCCATTCCATTCAGCCGGTGGTCGGGGCCTCCCATGACGATTCCGGTCCGAGCTACGGCCGCTTTCACCTCCGGATCGGAGAAATCGCGAACGGCAATCGAGAACGGCTGATCCTCGACCGCGATCACCGTGTTGTCGAGGTTCTGCGACGGGCCGTCCGCGGGTGGCATGAACACGCGAACGGGCCCGCCCCAGAACTCGCAGTACACATTCAGGCCTTGCAGAGCCTTCTTCGTGATCTCGATGGAGCCGGGTGCGGTCTCGCGTGACGGGAGCGAGAGGAAGAGCGTCAGTTCGGGGGTTGGCATGCTGTCCGTTCGCCGTTGCCGCACATCCATACCCGCTCGTCGGCGAGTTGACAGTCGTCGTCTGCCGACGGATCTCGCCGAGCGCGTCGTCGCGACGGCGGGCGTCGCGTCACGGGGTCGTCATGCCGTAGCCGTCACGCAGCCACCGAAGGACGACCGGTGACGTGTACTGAGGCAGCCAGCGATCCTTCGACTGCAGGCGCAACTGGGCCGCGAACGCCGCATGACTCGGAGTTCCTCCGATGCTCGCGTGGTAGCTCGACAACTGCCGATTCGAGTCGGGGAAGGACTGCTGCTCAGCCACGGAAGTGGTGTCGCTGACCAGTGACTTCCAAGCGGACAGCGAGAGCTGTGAACCACCGCTGTCGATCCACTGGCCGGACGGACGCTGAGCACTGAAGAACTTGTTGCCGGACGATGCCGCGATGGCGCCCACGGACGCAGCCTCCGAATGAACCAGCAGGTTGGAACTGGAGGCGGTGTCTTGGAACAGGTTGTCTCGAAGCGTCAATCTCTGAACGGTCTGAAGATTGCCGTTGATCCGCATCGATCCGCGCCAGTTGAACATCACGTTGTCGCGGATCAACAAGTCGCGCGTCGGCTGTTCTTGCGTCCCGGTGATGATCATCGACATCGCAAACGTGCCGTCGACGTTGTGAGCGATCAGATTGCCACTGATCTCACCACCCGCGACGTTGACGATCTCGAATGCCCACCCGCGATGTCCCTGCGCGTCGATGTTCTTGCCGTCGAGGAACACGTTGTTCCTGCAGATTCCTTGAACTCCACCTGGGACGGGGATGTGTCCACCTCCCATCGTCAGGGCGATCGAGTTGCGCGCGAAGATGTTCCCTTCGATCAATCCGCCGCTTCGCATCTGCAGGCCGTGTGACGCACCATTGAATATGAAGTTCCCCCTGGCGACGCACCCGGTGCAGTCGGACTGCACATAGACGTTGTGACGGAAGATGTTCGGCGCCGTTGCACCGGGCGCGCCAGGAAGCCACCCGTTGTGGTCGACGACGTTCTCCTCGAGCAACAGTCCGTCGATTCCGGACAGATAGATCCCTTGCACGTGACTGGCGTCCACGGCGTAGCTGTCGATGACGACGTTGCGCCGGATCTTGACGTCGCGAAAACGACCGTCGTATCCCTGAATCACGATGCCGGTCGCGTAGCGCTCGATCATGCAGTCTTCGATGAGCAAACCTTGGACGGGCGTCAGGAAGTTGATCCCGGTCGGACCACTCGACGGCGCACCTTCGCGTCCGAGGAAGTGCAGTCCGACGATGCTCAACCAGGGTCGCGAGCCACCGCCGATTCCGTAGATCGCACCGCTCGACCCCGTGCTCAGCAGCGGTCGATTGCCGGTGCCGTAGCTCGTGATCACCATCGGTTCGCTTTCGCTTCGTCCTCGGTGCTCCCAGTTGCCGAACGCCTCGGACCAACGATCACCCTTCTTCAGGACCAGCCAGTCGGGATAGCCGTTCCGCATCAGTGCCTTGCCGGCGGCGAGCGTTCGCTTCGGTCGCTGCTCCGAGAGTCCGTCGTTGGAGTCGTTCCCTGAGCTACTGCTCACGTACACCGTTCGCGTGTCGGTGCTCGGGACCAATGGTGTCCAGCCTGAGCCTGGCGGCGGCGGTGGGGGCGGAGGAGGCGGCTCGTCGGTGACGGTCAGCGTGACGTTGCGCGTGTCCTCCACCTGACCGGTCGCAGCGTTGCGGAACTGGACCGTTCCACGATGAGTGCCGGTCGGAAGCGTTCGCACGTTCGACTGATCGAGTCCGACGATCGCGTCGACGCGCTGCGATGTACCACAGCTGCCGAATGCGTCCGTCTCGTTGCGCAGCCACGGACGATCGACACGGACCTCGTAGAGGAACGTGACGTTGCCGTCGTTGGTCATCGACCACGTGCGTCGTTCGGGGGTCGCGTTGGTTCCGACCTGCGCGACCGCCGTGAAGTCACCAGCCTCGATGTCGAGGGAGAACGTGGGGTTCGTGTCGCTGCCTTGGGTCGTTCCTCCAGAACTGCACCCGCCAATCAGCAGCAGCGAGAGCACGAGGCTCGCGCGACGAGAATCACGAAGCGGCGTCGGCCGCGGAGCAAGTTTGGTCTGCATCGGCTGCGTCCTCTCGAGCGCCGGGCGGTGGCCCGACTGGTTCCAGCTCCGGGCGACCGCCCAGTCCTGGAGTCGGGGGGCACTTTCGACGACGAACTCGGACGTCCTTGAATCACGGTCCCGATGGGGGACGGGTACGTCCACGAACTGGACAGCGACGCATCATGAAGTGATCGGCGGTGCGTTGACCATGGCAGAGTTCGACAGTCGAGGCGAGTCTCGACCGTGCGTCGTTGGCATCCGACGACCGAGTCGCCGTACCACCGTGAAGTTCGCACCTGCTGCTGCTTGCTTGCTCCCGGTGCCGCAAGTCCACTGACAGCCGGAGACCGATCCCGCGCCTCGCAGCGGCATGGATCTCCGTTCCGACGCGAAAGGATCTGCGGATCACGTGCCGATCCAGCCGCGCTCGACGCGCCACCAGCGTTCGAAGCCCCACTCGACGAATCCAGATGAGCGAACGATTGCGCGTCCTGATCCTGGCTGACGACTGCAACCCCGATTGGCCGAGTCTCCCGGTCGTTGGTTACAAGGCCGCGCGCGCCATTGCTGATCACGCGAGTGTGACGGTTGCGACGCATGT
>JAEYTU010000069.1 GCA_023433825.1 Planctomycetota bacterium | reverse complement strand
ATCACGGCACGATCCGCGCCGACGGAACGCCGAACGACCTGCTCGAACGGGCGCGCGGCCGACGCCTGCGCGTCGTCGCCGACCTGCCGGCCGCCGAGCTGCGTGCGGCCCTGAGCGCCGTCGACGGGCTCGCCGCAGTCGACGTGCAGGCAGACGCCGACGGCTTCCACGCCGCGAGCGGCCCGGTTGCACCGGGAGCCGATCCGCGCGACGCGGTCGCCGCGGCGCTGGCCGCGCGCGGCGCGCGCCTGCGTGAACTTCGTCTCGATCTGCCGACGCTCGAGGAGTACTTCCGGCAAGTCACCGAAGGCGAGACGGTGGGCCAGGTCCCAGGCGAGATCGCGCACGGCGCGGGAGCGACCGCATCGTGAGCGTGCTCTGGATCACACTGAAGAAGGAGCTGAAGTCCTACTTCTTCAGTCCGGTCGGCTGGGTCATCGCCGTCCTCTTCTATCTGTTCCGCGGCTTCGACGTGCAGGCGACGATCGCGCGCCACGTCGCGGCCGGCCTCGACCGCGATCTGTTCTCGACCTACTACGTCTTCGGTCCGAGCACGAACTTCATGATCGTCCTCGTGCCGCCGATCCTGACGATGCGGTGTTTCGCCGAGGAGAAGCGGACCGGCTCGCTCGAAGTGCTGATGACCGCGCCGGTCCGTGACGTCGAGATCGTGCTCGGGAAGTGGCTCGCGGCCGTCGCGTACTTCGCGCTGCTGTGGCTGCCGACGTTCGCGATCCTGTGGGTGCTGACGTTGTCGCCGTTCCTCGGTCAGGAGTTGGCGTTCGGCCCGGTCGTCGCGAGCTATGTCGGGCTGTCGCTGCTCGGCGGGCTCCTGCTGTCGGTCGGGTGCTTCACGAGCAGTCTGACCGACAACCAGTTGTTGGCGTCGCTGTCGGCGATGTTGTTCGGCTCGGCACTGCTGGCCGCGCCGGCGATCCTCGATCCGATGCTGCGCACCGAAGGCGCGCCGGAGTTCGCCGCCAAGCTCGTCCAACAGGCCAACGTGATCGACCACCTGACGAACTGGTTCTCGCGCGGTCTCGTCGACTTCGGACAGGTCGGCTTCTACCTGGTCGGCACGGCGCTGTTCCTGTTCTTGACGATGCTGACCTTGGGGTCCCGGCAATGGCGCTGAACACACGACGTTGGCTCGGCTGGACGCAGTTCGCGCTGGCGCTGGTCGTCGGCGTCGCGATCTGGGGCATGGCGAGCGTGCTGCTGACGCGCCCGGGCATCAGCCCGATCCTCGACCTGACGCCGCAGAGTCAGTTGTCGCTGTCCGACGACACGGTCGAACTGCTGCGCGAACTCCGCCGCAGCGAGACGCCGATCGAACTGCACACGTTCTTCGAACCGCTGACGATCCGGCCGACGACCGAGGAGCTCCGTCACCTTCTGCAGATTCGCCACACGATCCAGGAGATGACGCGCGACCTGCTGCGCCTCTACCAGCGTCACGGCGGCGATCTGGTCCGCGTCGTCCATCACGACCTGTTGCGCGAGGTCCAGCAGTCCCGCGAAGCCGCCGAATCGGTCGCGTTGTCGAAGGTCAACACGCTCGTCGTCCGGCTCGGCAAGCGCAGCCGCGTGCTGTCGCTCGACGAGGATCTCGCGAGGGTCGACTGGCCACGCAACGACACGCCGATGCCCGGCGCGCGCGCGACGTTGCCGACTCTCGAGGACTACAAGGGCGAAGAGGCGTTGTCGTCGACGTTGAAGGGCTTGCAGGTCGAAGGGACACCGAAGGTCTACTTCCTCGGCGGTGCGATCGGCACGGCATCGATCACCGAGGGCGTCGCCGAGGCCTACTCCGAACTCGCCGGCGACCTCGCCGACGAAGGCTTCGCGATCCATCAGCTCGACCTCGATCGCCATCCACAGGTCCCCGACGACGCCGCGGTGTTGGCGATCGTCGAACCGCGGTACGAGTTGACCGACGGTGCCGCGAAGCTCGTCGTCGACTACCTGCGCCGCGGCGGTCGCCTGCTCGTCAACGTCGCCTACCGCGACATCCCGCCGAGTTGGAACCCGTCGCTGTCGAATCTGCTGCGGCCGATCGGCGTCGAACTCGGCAACGAGCTCGTCTGTCAGCTCGTTCCGGATCCGCGCGATCCGAACAACCCGAACAACCCGGGGATCGACGGTGTCCCGGGTGTCCAGGCGCTGACGCTGACCGAGATCAACGTCGGCCACCCGATCACGCGGCCGTTGGTCCGCCAGCAGCGTTCGCGAGTCGTCACGATGACGTTCGCCCGTGAGATCCGGCGTGCCGGCGCGACGCCGCCGGAAGGCGTGACGTTCGATCCGTTGCTGCAGACCGGTCGCTATGCGTGGAACGAGGTCCGCGCGCCGTCCCCGCGCGGTGGGCATCCCGAGGTCGACCTGCGTGCGCCGCGCAACGACTTCGCCGCGTTCGCGCCACGTGCCGTCGCGATCAGTGCCGAGATCCAACCGACCGAAGGCGAACGACCGGGCATCGTCGTGATCGTCTCGGGGCGCGCGTTCGCCAACATCGCGCGTGGGCAGAACGGGGACTTCGCGTTGAACACGTTCCAGTACCTCGCCGAACGTCGTCAGTTGATCGGCGTCCGCGGCAATCGCTACGTCTCGCGGCGGCTCGAGGCGGCGCCACAACAGCTCGATCGAATCTTCGATCTGCTGGTTCTCGGTGTACCGGGCGTGCTGTTCGGGCTCGGCGCGATCGTCCTGTTCCTGCGGAGCCGTTCGTGACCGGCAGCCGGTCGCTGCTGTTCCTGCTCGGCATCGCCGGCGCGCTCGCGGCGCTGCTGTACGCGACGCGTGAAGTGCCGCAGCCGCAACTCGACCTCGACGTCCCGGTGCTCGGCACGCGGCAGATCTGGGATGCGCAGACGATCCAGATCCGTTCCGGACGCGGCATGCAGCCGTACACGTTCCGCCGTGAGTCGCAGCAGCGCTTCGTGCTCGTCGAGCCGTTCCGCGACGTCGCCTCGCATGCGTTCCTGCAGGCGCTGGCCGGGATCTGGCACACGGCCCGACTGCTACCGAACGAACTGCCCGGACCGGTCGACGCGCGACAGCTGGCCGAGTGGGGGCTCGACGATCCGGTCGGGCTGTTCGAGGCGACGTTCGAGGACGGCGTCGTCCGTGTCGAGATCGGGCTGCCGGGTCCACTCGGCCGCGACCTGTTCGTCCGACGCGACGGCGTCGTCTACCGCGGTCCGCAGACGCTGCTCGACTCGCTGCAGGCGACGCCGGAAGACCTTCGCGAGCGTCTGGTCTTCGATCAGGCGACTTCCGACGTCAACGTCGTCACCCTCGATCGACGCGTCGGCACGCCGGGCACCGACGACGCGCGACGCGAACGCATGTCGTTCCGCCGGCTGGGATCCGGTTGGCAGATGCAGGAGCCGCTGCAAGCGCGCGCCGACGGACAATCGGTCGAGGCGTGGCTCTCGAACCTGCTCGGAATGCGCGCCGACAACTTCGTGCTCGGCAACCTGAACCCGCCGACGGAAGCGCCGGACTACCGGATCGAGATCGACGGTTCGTACGGCAAGGAGGTCTGCGAGCTGTGGCTGCGCGAGGACAACACGCTGCTCGGCCGGAAGCTGTCGCGGGACGTCGGATTCGTGCTCGAGCCGGCCGATCATCCGCGGCTGCTGCAGTTGCCGGCGCAGGTGCTGCGATCGCAGCTGCTGTTGCCGGGGGCCGTCGAGCGGTACTCGCGCGTGCAGCTCCAGCGCGGTCCGCGCGTCGTGCGGTTCGATCGCGGCATGAACGACGAACTGCGGATGTTCGAACCGATCGAAGCGCCGACCGACCCGACCGCCATCGCCGAGTTGATGCAGGCGCTGCGTCGTGTGCATGCGACGGCGTTCGTCGAGACGCCGCCCGACGACGCGTTCGAGGCGCCGACGCTCGATCTCGGTGTCGTCGATCCGCTCGCCCCGCGCCCGGTCGTCGTGCAACTCGGCCGTGAGGAAGGCGAGTTCGTCTATGCGCGGCGCGCCGACGAACCGTTCGTCGTGATGGTCGAGAAGGCCGCCGTCGAACCGCTGCGCCGGCCGTGGACGGACTACGTCGCGAAGGGCGTTCAGCAACTGACGCGCGGAGTCGTCGTCGAACGCGTCGTCGTTCGCGGCGACGCCGGGGAGACGACGTACGCGATCGGGCCGGACGGCCGGTACCGGCAGAACGGCGCCGAGGCCCCGACGCCGCGCATCGGCGAGGTCGTCGATCTGCTGCGCGAACTGAGCGCCGAACGGGTCATGGCGCTCGACACGGTCGTCGCGATGCCGAAGCCGCGGTCGATCCTGCTGCAACGGGCCAGCGGCGACGTGCTGGCGCGCCTCGACGCCTACGACCTCGTCGTGGACGGGTCGCTGCGCCTCGTCGTCGCGACACCGCGGCAAGCCGGCGCGCTGTTCGTGCTGCGCGAACGCGATGCCCGCGATCTGCGCGAAGTTCTGCTGCGGTGACCGGGCGATGCACGCACGGCGAACCCGCCGGGAGCGATCCGCGCGGACGACGTCGCGACGTTCGTCGTGGGCGTCGCTAGACTCCGCCGCCATGGGTGGTGCACGGGCAACAATCGTCTTCTCCGTCTCGCTACTGGCCTTCTCCCTGCTGGCCGGCTGTCAGGCGCCGCCGCGCAAGGACCTGTTCGAGAACCAGGAGTACTACCGCTCCCCGAACTACGTGACGAAGCTGCCGACCGACCGCGGCGTGACGGTGCTGCCGCTCGTCGACGACCGCAAGCCGACTCCGGTCGACGCCTCGACGGCGACCGTGCTGATGGCCGACGGCTTCTGGTCCCGCCCGGTCCCGACGATGGTCGACGACGTCCTTCGCGACGAGGTCACGCGCAGCAAGGTGTTCCGTGAAGTGCTGCCGACGCCGCGCGCCGACACGCTGCTGCTGAAGCCGTACCTCGTCGACGCGCATGGCGGCGTCGTCGAGGAGTCGTCGGGGCGGTGGACGTTCGCGCAGATCGCGATCCGCGTCGAAGTCCACGGCCCGGCCGCCGGCAACGGCAATCGCCGGCGGATCCGGGTCCATCCGCAGCGCGTCGAGCCACTGCTCGACGTTGGTCTG
>JAEYTU010000019.1 GCA_023433825.1 Planctomycetota bacterium | reverse complement strand
GCGCGACGGTGCGCGGTCGGATCACGCCGATCGAACTACTGCACGACTTGGACGAACTCGCCGGTCGAACACGCGAGCCTGCGTCGACCGACGCATTCGTCACGCGGATCGAGATCGCGAACGCCGACGCGCCGATTGCGGCCGACGGGACGTTCGTCGTCGACGGTGTGCCGCCCGGCACGTGGGATCTGAGCTGGCGCGTGCAGCGTCGTATCGGCGCCGGTCTCTCGACGGCGCTCCGGCCGCTTCGCAAAGGCCTCGTCCTGGTGGACGGGGCGACCGTCGAGGTCGACCTCGATCTTGCGGCACTTCGTCCGGCGCGATTGCGAGCCACGGTGATGCTCGACGACGTGCCGTTCGAGGGCGGCGTGTTCGTGACGCGTTCGGACAGCCCCGAGGGTTTCGGAACGCGCACCGATGCCGCGGGACGAGTCGACGCGCTGCTCGCACCGGGGGTCTGGACCGTGCAGGTGAAGCGGCACGACGGCCCGGCCACGTACACCCAACTCGCCGCTGGCGAGACCGTCACGCTGGCGCCGGCTCAGGCGACGGAGGCGACGTTCCGCGCGCGCACCGCGCGCGCGAGGTTGCGCGTGCTGGCACCCGATGGCACGCCGGCGGCGAAGGTCGTGCTCGACTCGGTGGGTTCTGACGCGCGACCTTACGTGCGCGCCCCGGCAACCGACGCCGAGGGGCGCGTCGAGATTGCGTGGACGCCGGGTGAGTTCGAGCTGCGCACGCGCGTGCGATCGCTGATGGCGGAGGCCGACTGGCGCGCATTCACGGCGCAGAACCGCGACGCGCAGACGCGAGCGAACGCTTTCGTCGTCGTCGGCCGCGTGACGCTGCCGGCGACCGGCGACGAGGTCACCCTCCGCCTTCCGCCCGAGTGGGACAAGTGAAACGATGGTGCCTGGCACTTTCGTTTCACTTTGTCGTGGGAAGTGAAACGAAGGTGCCAGGCACCTTTGTTTCACTTCGAACCGCAAAGCCGCATTGACCGTTGCGCCCGCCTCCCATGCGCCAACTCTCGATCGTCGTCGTCGTCCTCGCGTGCCTCGCGGCGCTGTGGTGGATGACCTCCAGCGAACGCGCGACGCCGCCGCCCGCCGACGACGCGCGGGTGACGGACGCGAACGTCACACCCGCCCCCACACCCGCCGTCGCACCCGCGGACGCCACCGCGCGCGCCGAACTCGCGGCGTCCACGCTCGCACTCGCCGAGATCCACGGCCGCTGCGTCGACGCCAGCGGCGCGCCGGTCGCCGGCGTCGTCGCGTCGCTGCATGGATACAGCCGCGGCAAAGCCGACCTCGACGCGCACGTTCGCGCGCACGGCCCGCTCGACTGGCGCGATCCGCCACCGGCGACGACCGACGCAGAAGGCCGCTTCACGCTGCGCTTCGCACCGCCGCCGCCGTTCGCATTCGCCCTCGAACTGACGGCCGCCGCGCACGCACCATGCAGCGCCCGCTTCGCGACGATCGCCGCCGGATCGACGCAGAACGTCGGCGACGTGACGCTGCACGCCGCATCGCGGATGCGCGGACGCGTCGTCGACACGAACGGAACAGCCGTCGCCGCGGTGACGATCTCCTTGGCGCGCTCCGCGACGACCGCCGACGGACCGTTCCGCGAACGCGAGCGCGCGTCGACGTCGTCGGGCGCGGACGGCTCGTTCCAGTTCGACGAGTTGCTTCGGGTCGGGGAGTGGCACCTGACGAACGACCGCGGCGCGCGCGTTCGGCCGGGGACACACGTCGCGCTGACGGAGCCCGATCACTTCGTCGAGTTAGTCTTGGACCGATCCGCCGCGGACGGCGCGATCGACGGCGTCGTCGTCGACGAGTCGGGCGCGCCGGTGGACGGTGCGCGCGTCGTCGCCGTCGTCGCCGTCGCTGCGATGGGTGCCGTCACCCAAGCGACGACGCGAAGCACCGGCGTGTTTCGGATCGCGCGTCCCGACGACGCCGCGGCTGACGAGCGGTTCGCGTTGATGGTGTTCTCGCCGCAGCACGAACCGATGACGACCGAACCGATCCATCGCTACGGCGAGAGGGACATTCGGCTGGTCGTCCGATCCGGGCTCACACTCGAAGTGCACGCGCGCCGGCTGGCCGACGACGCGCCGGTCGCCGAGTTCGTGCTCCACGTGCTCCCGGCCGCGGGCCGCGGGGATGCACTCGAGCCCACGTCGTCCCGCAGCCGCACCACGCACGAACGTGGCGTCGCGCGTGTGCCCGTCCGACGCGGAAAGCACTTCGTCAGCGTCGTGCCGGCGGAGTCGACGGGGCTCGCCGCGGTGCATTTCGTCGCCGTCGAAGTCGACGACACTGCGTCTCTCGTCCATGTCGTTCGCCTGCCGGAGATCGCGACGCGCACGGCCGTCGTCACGCGCAGCGACGGTTCGCCGGTCGTCGGCGCATACGTCGAGATGCTGCTCGCCCCGCGTCCCGAAGCGATCCGCGCCGGATCTTCGCCCGTCGACGTCAGCGTGTGGGACGGGAGCGATCCCGGGCGGGCCGTCCGCACGCACTGGAAGCGAACCGACGAACGCGGCGTCGTCGAGCTGCGTGGCAACCCGCTCGTCGCGCATGCGGTGCGCGTCAGTGGTCGCGAGCTGACGCCGACGATTCACACGAACGTGCGCCTCGACGCCGCGACGCCGTTGTCGATCGTCGTTCCGATCGGCGCGCGCGTCGCCGGGCGACTGCATCCGCTCGACGCCGTCGCGAGCCTGCACGAGATGGCGAAGGCGGCGCCGGCGATCCTCTTGCGTCGCTCCGGGGAGCAGAGTGGGGAGACGTTCCCGTCGAGTGCATCGCTGCTCGGAGACGGAGTCCCGGTCGCCGCCGATGGGACGTTCGTCGTCGATCGGGTGCCGCCGGGAATCTGGGATGTCGAATTGGTGCTGACGCGTTCGGCGGTGATCGGCGAAGGCATGCGAGTGCTCACCCGATCCACGGAGCGGCTTCGGACGGCGCTGACGGTCGCCGACGGCGAGCAGGTCGCGCTCGAGTTCGACGTGTCCGCGCTGCGGCCGGCGCGACTGCGGGCGAACGTCACGCTCGACGATCGGCCGTTCGTCGGTTCCGTCTCGCTCCTCTCGCGCGGCCCCTTCCGGAACGTGGAGACAGCAACCGATGCCCGCGGGGCGCTCGACCTATGGCTCCTCGCCGGCGCGTGGGACGTGTCGCTGCTCAACCGCAGTGGCGAGCTCGAGTCGCACGCGTTTCGTTCCGACGCAGCGGTCGTGCTGCAACCCGGTCAGGAACTTGGCACGACGATCGCCGTGCGAACGACGACGGTGCGCGTTCGCGTGTTGCGGCCCGACGGCGCGCCGGCGGTCGGGATCACGTTGGCAATCCGAGGCCGGCAGGTGGGCCGCGGGCAGGTCGAGGTACGGACCGACGCGAGTGGTGTCGCGAGCGTGCGCGGGACCGGTGGGGACTACGACGTCTACGCGCGTATCCGTTCGCTGACCGACGACGCGGCGTGGCATGCGTTCGTCCGTCAGGCGCGCACGGGACCGGCGGGCCGCGATGTTGCGATGGTCCTCGCCGGTACCGTGACGCTGCCCGCGACGCCCACCGGCGTCGAGCTGCGCCTGCCACCCGAGTGGGAGAAGTGACACGTTCGTGCCTCGCACTTTCGTTTCACTTTCCACCGCCAACCGCTTTCTAGGAGAAAGTGAAACAAAGGTGCCTGGCACCTTCGTTTCACTTCGCACGACAAAGTGAGACGACAGCGCCGATCACCAGTTCTCGTTCTCGTCGCCGTCCTCGCGGTCATCGCGGGATTGCTTTGGTGGCTGTCGCGCGCGAACGACGCGCCGCGCGCGGACGAGATGCCGATCGAGTCGGGGACCGCGACAGCGACGGTGACCCCGCCCGTGGTCGACCTCGCGCAGTCGCCCACCTCCGCCGACGCCACCGTTGAACGAACGGACGCGACGCCGACGCCGCAACCCACGACCGCCACGCCGA
>JAEYTU010000017.1 GCA_023433825.1 Planctomycetota bacterium | reverse complement strand
CAGGATCCGGCGCAAGCGGCGCGACCCGGGCAGCAGGTGGCGGCCGAGGAAGTTGAACGTTCGGAAGACGCCGCCGTCGGCGAGCGCGGCGTGTGCGGCGGTCAGCATCGAGCGGACGACCGGCTCGGGCATCGCGGCGTAGGGGAGGCCGCCGACGACGACCTTCGGTGGGGGCAGGTCGTAGGCGGCGAGGATCGCCGGCAGGTCTTCGACCGAGCCTTCGTGGACGAGCATGTTCGGGTAGCGCTCGCGCAGGATTCGGCAGAAGCCGGGCTCGCGTTCGATGACGAGGCAGCGGATCGAGCCGACCCGCGCGACGACGTCGGCGAGTGCCGCGGTGATCGGGCCGGTCCCGGCGCCGAGTTCGACGACGACGTCCCCGGGGACGAGCGGCAGGTCGGCGACGACGGCATTCGCCAGTGTGCGCGAACTCGGGAACATCGATGCGACCTTCCGCGGGCTGCGTACGAAGCAGCCGAGGAAGTGCAACGCGTCACGAATCGATCGCCAGGCGCCCATGCGAGGCGGCGGATGGTACCGAGCGTTCCGGTGTCGACCATCCCGCGCCGCGCGGGTCGCCGTGCGGAAGTGAAACGAAAGTGCCTGGCACGAACGTTTCACTTCGTCGGGGAAAGTGAAACGAAAGTGCCAGGCACCTTCGTTTCACTTCGCCAGAGAAAGCGGGTGAAAGGTCGGGTGGCGGCGATCCTCGGTATCGTGCGCCGCCTCGTGAGCGACGCTGAGACGGGTTTCAGGTGCAAGGAACGCGCGGTCGCGTGCGCGGTGTGGCTCGCGCTCGCGGCGATGGCCCTCGGGTGCGCGGGGCCGCCGGCGCAGCGGCACGGTCGGTCGCTGCTGCGGGCGACGACGGCGGTCGGCACGAAGGTGGACGACGCGCGAGCGGCGCACCGCCGCCTGCTCGACGAATGGCTGGCGGCGCTCGCCGAGGAACGCACACCCGCGCCCGCCGGGCTGCGGCTCGAGGCAGCCGTCTTCGCGTGGCAGGACGGCGACCTCGCCGCGGCCGAACGGCTGCTCGACGACGAGGTCGCCGCGCATCCGTCGCTGCAAGCCGTCACCGACGCGCTCCGTGCGACCTTCCGCGGCGAACGGCGCTGATGCTCCGCCTCGTCTCGCTGCTCGGCTTCGTCCTGCTGCTCGGTCTGTGTTGGGCGCTGTCGCGGCATCGGCGCGCGATCTCCTGGCGCCTCGTCCGCGGCGCGATCCTGCTCCAAGTCGCGCTCGCGGCGACGTTCCTCTACTGGCCGGCCGGGAACGCCGGGCTGCGGGCGTTCGCCGACGGCGTGACGAAGTTCCTGTCCCTCGCGCAGAGCGGCGTCGCGTTCGTCTTCGGACCGCTCGCCGATCAGGAGCACGTCGGCAAGGCGTTCGGCGATCCGGAACGCGGCTTCGTCTTCGCGGTCCAGGTCCTGCCGGCGCTGATCTTCTTCGCGTCGTTCATGGCCGTGCTCTACCACGTCGGCGTCATGCCGTTCGTCGTCCGCGCGATGGCGCGCGCGACGGCGCGACTGCTCGGAACGTCGGGCGCCGAATCGCTGTCGGCGTGCGGCAACGTCTTCGTCGGGCAGACCGAGGCGCCGCTGCTCGTGCGGCCGTACCTCGCGCGGATGACGTCGAGTGAACTTCACGCCGTCATGACCGGCGGCTTCGCGACGATCGCCGGCAGCGTGTTCGCGCTCTACGTCATGTTCGGGATCGACGCCGGACATCTGATGGTCGCCAGCGTCATGGCCGCGCCGTGCGGATTGATGGTCGCGAAGGTGCTCTGGCCGGAGACCGAACCGAGCGAGACGATGGGCCGCGTCGTCGCCGTCGACGATGCGCAGACGCGGGCGTGCAACGTCGTCGAAGCGGCGTCGAACGGCGCGATCGACGGCCTCCGGCTCGCACTGAACGTCGCCGCGATGCTGATCGCGTTCCTCGGGCTCGTCGCTGTCGCCGACTGGGCGCTGCAATCGTTCGGGACGTCGCTCGGCGGAATCCTCGGCGCCGCGTTCTGGCCGATCGCCGCCGTCATGGGGATCCCGTTCGACGAAGTGCCACTGCTCGCGCGCTTGCTCGGGACGAAGCTCGCGCTGACCGAGTTGGTCGCGTTCAAGGATCTCGGCGAGATGGTCGCGAACGGCGCCGTCTCGGAACGCACGCGTGTCATCGCGTCGTTCGCACTCTGCGGATTCGCGAACGTCGGATCGGTCGCGATCCAGATCGGTGGACTCGGCGCGGTCGCGCCGGAGCGGCGGACGGAGATCGCGCGACTCGGATTCCGGGCGATGTTCGCCGGCGCCGTCGCGACGTGCATGACGGCGTGCATCGCCGGGGTGGTGATCGATGTCGGAGAGTGAGGCGAACGAATCGACGAACGAACGCGAACGCGTCGACGCCGGCGTCGCGGCACTGGCGGCGCTGCGACTCGACGATGTCGCCGTCGGGTTGGTGCTCGGCAGCGGGCTCGCGCGCTTCGCTCGAGAACTGACGGCGACGACGGTCGTCCCGTTCGCCGACGTTCCGCACTGGCCGGCGCCGGCCGTCGCCGGACACGGCGGCAGCCTCGTCGTCGGCTCGCTGTCGGGTGTGCGCGTCGCGTGTCTGACCGGCCGCGTGCATCTGTACGAGGGCTACGCGCCGAACGTCGTCGTCCGCGCGGTGCGGACGTTGCGCCGCGCCGGCGTGCCGCGGTTCGTGCTGACGAACGCCGCCGGCGGGATCGCGCGCGGGCTGCGTGCCGGCGACCTGATGCGGATCGGCGACCACTTGAACCTGACCGGGACGTCGCCATTGCTCGGGCCGCACGAACCCGCCTTCGGCCCGCGGTTCCCGGACCAGTCGCGGACCTGGTCGTCGGACCTCGCGCGCCGGCTGCATCGCGTCGACGCCGAGTTGAAGGTCGGCGTCTACGCGGGGCTCCTGGGACCGAGCTACGAGACGCCGGCGGAGATCCGTTCGCTGCGGCGTTCCGGCGCCGATGCCGTCGGCATGAGCACGGTCGTCGAGGCGATCGCGCTCGCGGCGATGGGGGCCGAGTTGGCCGGCGTGTCGCTGATCAGCAATCTCGCGGCGGGGATTGCCGATAAGCCGCTCGACCACAGCGAGGTCGTCGCCGCCGGCGCGGCGGCGGCGCAGCGTTTCGGACGTCTGCTCGTCGGCTTCTGCCGAGGCTTCGCATGAACGGCGGCGACGCACCGAAGGAACCCGTGGAACGCGAGATCGAGATCCGGCCGTACCGACCCGGCGACGAAGCGGCGATCCTGCAGAGCTTCAACATCGTCTTCCGCGAGGTCTGCGGGTCCGGCTACGTCGACCGACAGCCGTCGTTCTGGGAGTGGGAGTTCGCGCGCAATCCCGAAGGGCACCGGATTGCGGTCGCGATGTCGAGCGACGGCGTCGTCGCGGCGCACTACGCGGGCGTGCCGGTCCGCGTCGACACGGCGTTCGGCGCGCGGACGTTCGTCCAGGGTGTCGACTCGTTCACGCATCCCGACTTTCGCAAGGGACTGAAGAAGCCGGGGCTGTTCGTCGAGACCGCGATGCCGTGGTTCGACGAATGCCGCGCGCGCGGCGATGCCGTGATCTACGGCTATCCGGTGCCGATCGCCGAACGGATCGGCAAGCGGTACCTCGGTTACGACCCGCTGCACGTCGTCGACTACCTGTGCCTCGACGTCGACGTGCCCGGTGTCTGGCGCGGCGCCGACGCGAAGGTCACGGTCACACGCGAGTCGCGCGTGCCCGAGGCGATCGACGAACTCTACGAACGCTTCCGCGCCGGCCGCGGATGTCTGCTGCGGCGCGACCTTCGCTATCTGGACTGGCGCTACGCACAGGCGCCGGGCGACGACTACGAGTTCTACGCGGCGCGGCGCGGCGAGGCGTTGGCCGGCTTCGTCGTGCTGCGGCCCGTGCACGAACTCGCGCCGGGCGCCTGCACGATCGTCGACTGCGTCGTTCCGGCCGACGACGACGCGGCGGCGGCGGCGCTGCTCGCCACGTGTCACGCACGCGCACGCGAACGCGGCCGACGGATGCTGATGGCGGTGTTCCCGGCGATCTCGCCGGAGTTTCAGCGGCTGCTCGACGCGGGGTTCACGATCGAGCCGTCGAGCCGATGGCTGGAGCGCCGGCTGATGCTGCGCTCGTTCGACGCGAAGCTGACACCGGAGTGGATGGCCGAGCACTGGTGGTACACGCTCGGCGATTCCGATCTCGCGTGACGCGGCGACGACGCGTCCGCGATCCGCAGTCGGCGATTCAGAACAGCGTGATCCGCAGCGCGTTCGTCGTCACGATCGGCAGCGGTGCCGACGCGTTCGTGTCGAGGACCGCGAAACTCGCGCTGAAGAAGAAGCCGACCGCGCTCGGATCTCCGGGAAGCGGCAGCGCGAAGTCGGTGTGTCCGAGGAACGTCGCCGCGCGCTGATTGCCGGTGCCGGTCATCACGGCGAGCGTCAGCAGCGGCGCCGTGTTGACGCTGCATCCGGTCGGACCGCCCGGCAGCGGGACGCTGACCCAGTTCGGCACGACGCCGAGGACGAACACGCCTGCGGCGTTCGCCGGGAAGCCCGACGCTTCGACGGCGAAGTTGGCGTTGCCGACCGTCGCCGGTTGGTTCGTCGACGCGTTGCCGGTCGCGCTCGTGCTGTTCGCGCACGAACTGCCCTGCACGGCGACGCCCTGGGCGTCGAGCAGCGAGCAGTAGAGCCGCAGCTTCAGCGCCGCTGCCGGTGCCGAGTTCCATGTCGTGCCGCTGCGGAGGAACGCCGGCGCCGGCGTGCCGGTCGGGTCGGTCGGAATCGTGCTGGAGCCGGGATCGATCCAGATCGCCCAGTAGGCGACGTTCGGCAGCAGCACGGCCGTCTGGTCGAAGTTCGCGCCTTGCCACGCGTTCGCGAGCGCCGCCGAGATCCGCCACGTTCCGCCGGTCAGCCGTTGGTTCGGCAGGCTCGTCGTCGTGTCGTTGCTCCAGATCTCGAGCGTCATGAACCCGGCGGACAGCGTGTTGCCGGTGTAGATCCGACCACCGCCGGTCACGACCGGGACCGTCGGAGTGAACTGATAGGCACGCACGCCGGGGCCGGCGAAGCTGAACGCGGTGATCGCGCCGCTGACCGTGTTGGTCGTGTCGTTCTGCGCGAAACACGGTGTCGTTTGGGCAGAGACCGACGCTGCGCACAGCGTCACGACGAACGAGAGGAGTCGGATCGACATGGTGGGTACCCGGGAAAGCGGTCGAGGTAGGCGTCGCACTCTAGCGACGCGCCGTCGTCAGCCGGTCCGACGAGCCGCGAACGGCCCGGTGATCGCAATCGTCAGGCCCGGGTTCTGGATGTTGAAGAACAGCCACCGACCGTCGGGCGAGAACGTCGCGCCGGCGAGTTCGGACCCGTTCCTCGCGTTGCGTGCGAGCGGATAGCAGGCACCCTGCGGCGTGATCCCGACGAGCCGCTGCGCGCCGCTGCCGTCCTCGCAGACGACGAGATCGCCGTGCGGTGCGACGGTCAGGTTGTCGGCGTGGTCGAGCAGGCTCGCGTCGTTCGGCTCGCAGAACAGTGTCAGCGTGCCGCGCACCGGGTCGGCGCCGGGCGTGTAGCGCCAGATCTGCCCCTTCCGCCCGCGACCGCCGGTCGTGCAGGCGAAGTAGATCCCGTCGGCGCCGGCCCACATGCCCTCGCCGCGAGCGAAGCGCGCCGCGCCGGCAGCGTGGCCCTGCGCGCGCAGATCGTCGCGCGGCGACTCGACGTCGCGAACGTCGATCCAGTGCGCGGCCAGCGGTGCGCCGACTTCGATCGTCGAGTCCGCGCGCCAGTTGCGCGTGTCGGCACCGCGGCGGTCGGACAGCGCGAGCGCTTGCAGGCGGCCGCCGTCCGCGAGGCGGCCTGGGTGATCGGGAACGAACCGGTACAGCAGCCCGTCGTCGCGATCCTCGGTCTGCAGGACCGCGCCGGTGCCGAGTTCGACGGCCACTGCCTCGTGGTTGAAACGGCCCATCGCCTTCAGCGGGATCGGGTCGCAGAGTCCGGGCTCGGCGCGGGCGGGGACCTCGAAGCACCAGCCGTGGTCGTGCTCGAGGACGCTGCCAGCGCGAAAGTCGGTCTCCTCGCAGCTGATCCACGATCCCCACGGCGTCGGTCCGCCGGCGCAGTTGCGGATCGTGCCGACCAGCGACAGCCACTGGGCGACCAGCGCGCCGCGCTCGGGGTCGAACACGAGCGTCGTCGTGCCGCCGACGCACGGTGCCCGGCCACGGCCGCGATCGAAGATCTTGCTGGCGGGGACGCGGCGCAGACCTTCGTGGTTGCGGCCGAACGGACCCGCGGCCGCGTTGCCTGGCAGCAGTTCGTGGTTGCGGACGAGCAGCACGCGACCGTTCGGACCGGCGAACGCGGCCATTCCATCGTGTGCGCCGGGGACGACGAAGCCGTCGTCCATCGCGTCGCCGACGGCGGAGAACGCGACGTAGCGGAATCCGCGTGGCAGGTCGACGAGTCCGGCCGGGTCTTCGAGCAGTGGGCCGAAGCCGGCCGCTGCACCGGGGGCGACGGCGGCGCGATCGAGGTCGCCAGCCGTTGCGTGCGCCGCGCGACGTCCGGACGTCAGCAGCAGGCGCAACCCGAAGAACGCCGCCGTGCAGGCGCCGGCAGCGGCGAGGAAGGCGCGGCGCGAAGGCGCTGCAGCCTCGGCGTCAGGATCCCGCGTCTCCACCCCAGCGTTCCCGCTGGCTTCGCGTCACCAGCTGGCTTTGCGGACGCCCGGGATCTCACCCAGCAGCGCGAGTTCGCGGAACCGGATGCGCGAGATCCCGAACTTGCGGTAGTTCGCGCGCGGCCGGCCGGTCAGCAGGCAGCGATTGCGCACCCGGCTCGGCGCGATGTCGCGCGGCAACTTGCGGAGCCTGCCGTAGGCCTTCAGTCGGTCCTCGGGCGAAGTCTGCGGGTTGCGGATGATGGTCAGGAGAGCTGCGCGGCGCTGCGCGTAGCGAGTGACGAGTTCCTTGCGGCGCTCGTTCTTCTTGATGATGCAGGTCTTCGCCATGTCGTCGATCGAAAGGGCGCGGCAGTATCCAGATCGCCTCGAAGGATGCAAGCGCGCGTCGGGCGGCCCGCTTGTCGTTCCGGTGCGGCGACGGTAGCAAGGCGCGCCATGTCCAGCCCCGTCGCGGCGCCGAAGGTCCACGACGTCGGCGCGGAACTTCCGGCGGCGCCGAAGCACGCGGCGCGGTGCCTGCCGGTCCGCGGGTCGCGGCGCGGCGTCACGCGGGCGGTCGTCCTGATCGGGATCCACGTCGCGTTCCTGGTCCATCTCGCGCACTGGAAGGTCACCGGGCGAACGCTGACCCCGGTCGAGCCGTCCGAGGCGATGCAGACGCTGGAACTCGGGTACTTGAACGCCGGGTTCATCCTGTTCGCCGTGGCGCTGCTGGCGACGCTCGTCTTCGGGCGGTTCTTCTGCGGCTGGGCGTGCCATCTGGTCGCGCTGCAGGACCTCTGCGCGTGGGTCCTCGGCCGGTTCGGGATGCGGCCGCGGCCGTTGCGCTCGCGGTTGCTGGTCTTCGTGCCGCTGGGGATCGCGCTCTACATGTTCGTCTGGCCGACGGTCGCTCGATGGATCGAGGGGCGGACCGGACCGAACTGGGTGTTGCACCTGACGACGGAGCGGTTCTGGGA
>JAEYTU010000003.1 GCA_023433825.1 Planctomycetota bacterium | reverse complement strand
CGTCCGCCAGGAGGACATGCCGTCGGGGATGCGGTTCGCGCAGGGCACGCCGCTGATCACCGGCGAACTCGAAGGCGTGCCGGTCGTGCTGTCCGACGCGCCGCTGTCGAGCTTCGAAGGACACGCGCCGGCCGAGGTCACGTTCCCGGTCCGCGTGCTGCACGCGATGGGCGCCGAGCTGCTGATCCTGACGGCCGGTGCCGCGAGTCTGACGCGTCAGTTGGAGCCGGGGACGATCGCCGTCGTCGAAGACCACATCAACATGTCGGGCATCCACCCGCTGCAGGGGCCGAACGACGAACTGCTCGGACCGCGCTTTCCCGACATGTCGGACCCGTACACGGCGAAGTGGCGCGAGCGCGCGCGTTCGGTCGCGGCCGAGGTCGGGATCTCGCTGCTGCCCGGCGTCTTCGCTGCCGTTCCCGGGCCGAGCCTGCCGACGCTCGCCGAGTACCGGTTCCTGCATCGGATCGGCGCCGACCTCGTCGGGATGTCGCTGGTGCCGGAAGTCCTCGCCGCCGTGCACAGCGGTTTCGAAGTGCTCGCGCTGGTCGGCGTCACGCAGCACGTCCATCTCGAGACGCGCACGCCGGTGTCGATCGAAGACATGCTCGACGCCGCCGACCTCGCCGCGCCGCGCATGGGTGCTCTGTTGACCGGCATCGTCCGCGGTTTCGCACGGTGAACGACGCGTCGCCGCTGCGCGTCGGCGTCCTGCTGTCAGGCTCCGGCCGCACGCTGCAGAACCTGATCGATCGGATCGCCGACGGCCGACTCGCGATCGAGATCCGGTGCGTGATCGCCGATCGCGAAGCCGCCTACGGGGCGACGCGCGCGCGCGACGCCGGGATCCCGACCTACGTCGAACGCGACCACGATCGGATCGACGCGCTCCTCGACGAGCACGGCGTCGAGTTGGTGCTGCTGTGCGGATACCTGCGCCTGTTCCGCGTCCGCGCCGATCGCGTCGGCCGCGTCTGGAACATCCATCCGGCGCTGCTGCCGAAGTACGGCGGCAAGGGGTTCCACGGCGAACACGTGCACGCCGCCGTGCTGGCCGCCGGCGACACCGAGTCCGGCTGCACGGTCCACGTCTGCGACGACGTCTACGACCGCGGTCGGATCCTCTTGCAGCACCGCGTCCCGGTGTTGCCCGGCGACACGGTCGCGACGCTCGCCGCGCGCGTGTTCGACGCCGAATGCGAGGCGTATCCGGCCGCGATCGAACGCTTCGGACGCAGCGCCGTCGGTCGCGGCTGACGCGCGCGCCGGTCGGTCAGCGCCCGCGGCGCGGTTGCCCGTCGCCGCGCTGCCCCGGCCCCTGCCCCGGCGGCGGCGTCTCGCGTTCGTAGGCCGGCAGTTCGAGCAGCTTCGGATCGAGCGCCTGCAAGGCCGCCTGCAGCTTCGCGACGAGGTCGTCGCGCTTCGCCTCGCGCAGGCGCGCGAGCAGCATCTTCGCCGTGTCGACCGTCGACAGGTTCAACCCGTCGAGACTCGCCGCCGCGTCGGCACGCCGCGTGAACGACGCGAGAACGGCATCGAGCGCCGCCTCGTGCGCACCGCGTTCGAACTCGATCCGCGCGATGCCGCCGAGCGCCATCGCGGCGTAGTGGTCCGACGTGTCCTTCGTGTCCTCGGCCTTCGCGATGCTGGCGTCGTACCGCAGAATCGCGCGCCGATACGCGGCGACGGCCGCGTCGGCGTCGCCGGCGCGCCGGTGGAACTCGGCCGCGACGATCGCCGCGTAGCCGGCGTACCAGTCGACGTTGCCCTTCGCATCGGGTTCCGCGCGCTTGCGGTCATACCAACCCTCGAGCCCGGCGACGCCCTGCTCGGCGAGCAAGCGCGTCCGCAGCCGATCGTGCAGCGTGAACGAGTCCGGGAAGCGCTGCAGCCAGCGGTCGAGCACCTGCTGCGCAAGTTCCGCGGCGCCGAGCGCGTGGACGAAGTCGTAGTGCGTGACGGCCTGCGCCTCGGTCCCGAGCGGATGACGCGCGAGCACCGAGTACGCGGCGTGCACGTCGGTCAGCCATTCCGGCGGCCACTTGCTGCGCGTCCGCATCGCGCGCGTGATCGCCGACTGGCGACCTTCGGCGAAGACCGACAACGTCGCGAACGCGTTCCACGTCGTCACGTCGGCCGGCAGTTCGGCGACGGCCTTCTCGGCGTGCTGGTGCGCCTGCTGCCGTTCGCCGAGGTAGTACGACGAAAGCGCGACGACCGAGTGAACGCGCCAGCCGGTGGCGCCGAGCGACTCGGCTTTCTGCGCGGCGCGGCGCGCGTCCTCGAGCATGACGGCCTCGAACTGGCGCGCGGCCTTGCCGGTCCGCGCGAGGCTCGCCAGCGTCGACGGGTCGACGGCCTGCGCGAGCAACGCCTCGGCCTGGTCGAGCTGTGCCGCCGCGTCGCCGGGGTTCGCCTTCGCCGACTCCTCGGCCGTCGCGACGCGTGCGTCGATCGCCGCCGCGTCGCCGATCGTCGCCGCCGCGGCCGCGTACGAACCGGCGCCGGCGCCGTCGAGCACCTTCGCCCAGCCGTCGACGTCGACGGTCCGCGAACGTCGCGACGCGCCCTGATGGACGACGGCCAGCGTCTCGGCG
>JAEYTU010000705.1 GCA_023433825.1 Planctomycetota bacterium | reverse complement strand
GAGCAGACCACGGAGGTCGAGTTGGAGCCCGAGGTGCAGGTCGTCGGGAGGATCGTCGACGACCATGGCGCACCAATGCGCGACGTCTACGTCAGCTGTGTCAATCACGGACGCCGTCGCGAGACCTACAAGCCGGTCGACAGTTCACTGTTGTCGAGCCGCTCGCCACGGCTTCGATTCGAGGGAACGTTCACCGCGGCAGACGGGACATTCCGCATCCGTGGTCTCGGCTCACACGAGCACTACGCACTGCTCGCGGCGCGCGGCGGCCTCGGCACGCTGCTCGTCGAGCTCGGACGCCTCGCCACCGAACCCATCCACGACCTGGGCGACGTCGTCATGTCGGCGCCGGGTGCGATCGTCGGCACGCTCTCCGGCGCGGCCGGCCCCGACGCAGCGACCTTCACCGTTCGACTGACGTCCAAATGGGCAACCCGCGGCGTCGCAATCGCTCGGCCAAAGGTCGAGGAAGGCTTCCTGTTCGCGCCGCACCTGCAGCAACGCGACATCACCGTCAAAGCTGGCGGCAGGTTCTCGTTCGACGACATCGCCGCCGGCACACACCGCGTCAGCGTCGTCCTCAATGGCGAGGAGATCTCGCACGCGGACGTCACCGTGACGAGTGGCAAGGTCACGAACGTCGATCTCGACGCGCCCGGGATGGTCGCCGTCGTCGCGCGCGTCGCGTCGGAGCACTGGACCGGCGAGCAGGTGTGGCTGCGCCTCTCGTCGCGAGGTCGCAGCGTCGCCTCCGTTCTGCCGCTCGAAGACGGCCGCTGGCGGGCGCACGTGCCGCCCGGCACCTACGACGTCGAACTGACAGACCTCGATCCGCGGCGCTTCGTCGCGATGCCGAAGCGGATCGAGATCGCACCGCCGTCGGCGGATGTCGTCCTCGACGTGCTCCGGACGGCGCAGATCACCGGCACCGTCGTCGACTCGTCGGGCAAGCCGCTGGCGAATGCGAACGTCGCGTCGCGCCGCCACGTCGGCGGTGCGTCCCCGCGGCCGCTCCCCGGCTCCTACGCGCAGACCGACGCCGCCGGCCGCTTCGCGGTGTGGGTGCCCGAAGGCGAGTTCGTCGATCTGCGCGCGACGCACGACGAAACGGCGAACCCGCTCGAACGCGCGGCGCGCGGCGCGCGTGGACTCTCGGCGAGCGGTGCGGCGAGCGGCGTGCGCGCCGGGTCGGTCGACATTCGAATCGTCGTCGCGAAGTGACGCCCTACCGCACCGGCACGAGCACGCCACGGCTGGCGACCATCGCCCCCGGCGTCGTGCCGATCGTGAAGAACTGCACGCGGAGGTCGAACGGCGGCAGGCTCTCGAGGAGCGGCAGGGCGAGGCCGGCGAAGCCGGCGCTGTTCGGCGTCAGCAGCACGTGCGCGAGGAAGTTCTGCGGCGCGTGGTCGACGATCACATGGCAGCCCCCGGGGATCCCGAGCGCGGCGAGCGGGATGTCCGTCGTGCCGAGCGACAGCGCGGCGAGCACCCCACGTCCCTGCGCGATGGCGCCCTGACCGACGGTGCCGCGGTCGCTGCCGACGCGGAACGTGCCGAACGTGGTCGGCGTCGGCAGCCCGCACGACGCGCCGAACATGCTCGGCGCCGGCAGGTCCGGGTATGCGCGCACGCGACCGGTGCACGTCCACGTCAGCACGCCCTCGTGATTGGTCGTGTGATCGCACAGCAAGGCGAAGTTGCCCGTGCCCGGGGTGAACGCGACCGCGACGTCCTGGGCGACGTGGGTCCCCGCGCCGGACGGCGCAGGCACGATCTCGTGCGTGACGGCGACACCGCGGAAGCCCAGCAACGTCACACGCGCCGTGCCGCCGTGCCGCGAGCCGACCAACCAGTGCGCGAAGTTCTCGGTGTTCGCGGCGATCCCGTCGACCATCAGATTGCGGTTGGTCGACGTCAGGACGGTCGAACGCGGCCACGGCGCCGTCGGCCCCGCGCTCGCGCCCCAGTCGATGCGCTGCGCTTCGATCGTCGTTCCGGCGTACGACGTCAACTGACCCGGGTACGCCGCGACCGACGCGGCGCCGAACGTGACGACGTAGCGCCCGAAGCAGCCGTCGACGCGGGGCCGCATCGCGTGGCGTGCCGGCGTGCCGAGATGCAGTGTCAGCGGTGACCCCGACGGCGTCCCGACGTAGCTGATGCGTTCGACGGCGACCTGCCAGCGTGCGTTCTGCGTGCTCCAGTACTGGTACGCGACGACCCATGCCTCGTAGTCGCCGCGGACGTTCTTCGTGATCGACGGCTCGTCGATCGCACCGATGAACGCGTTCGTCGTCGCGATCCGCGTCCAGCCGTAGGCCTGCGCGGTCGCGGTTCCGAACAGCGTGCCGACCAACTCGGTCTGCCCGTTCGTCTCCCGCAGTCGCACGACCATGACGTGTCCGGGACTCAGGTCGAGCACCTTCGATCCGCCGACCTTCGGCTTCGACTCGTCGGCGCCCGGTGGGTGGGGCATCACGACGGCGTTCGCGAGGCTTCCCGACGCCGCAGACGCCGCGAACGGCCGCGCGTAGCACGCCGAGCCCGTGCTCGTCGCGCGCGACCAGACGACCGTCATCGTTGCGTCGATCCAACTGCCGGCGATCGCGCATTCGCGCGAGCTGACCGCGGCCGTCAGCTCGGTCGCGAACAGCACGCCGCCGGTGAAGTCCGTCGCCGCGCGGTAGACGTAGACGTCGCTGTCCGCCGCCGACGCCGAACGTGACCAGACGATCCCGATCTGCCGCTGCGGCGTGTCGCCGTCGATCGCGTCGACGTCGATCTCGCCGAAGCCGGTCGACGAGCCGGAGATCATGACGAGCGGCTGCAGCAGCGGGTCGACGAGGATCGGCCACTTCGCTGCGGCGACGAAGTCGGCCGGCACGTGCAGCGTGATCACGCCGCCGTCGAACGACGTCGGAACGTCGCATCGCATTCCGTCGGCGTCGAACGCGAACGCGGCGCCGTACGAGAACCGGTAACCCGCCGCACCGCCGGTGAACTCGATCGGCGCGTGCCGCGGCGCGCGTTCGGCCGCGACCAGCTCCGTGTCGACCCGACCGCGAATCCGCAGTTCGCCAGGCGGCAGGTTCGCCGGGCGCTCGACGACGAACGACTGCTCGACGCCTTCGGGACGGACGTCGAATCGCTCGACGACGCGACCGCGGCGGCGTTCGAAGCGCCAGTCGTCGAAGTGTTCGGCTTCGTCGACGCCGGGACCGTTGCCGCCCCACAATTCGACGTCGC
>JAEYTU010000704.1 GCA_023433825.1 Planctomycetota bacterium | reverse complement strand
ACGATTTGTCACTGGGTGACAGTCATCACCGTGAATGGACTCGGACGGAATCGAATCGGGCTCGCGAGTGCCCGAAGGATCACATCCTGAGTCCGTCGATGACGCCGACCGATTCCTCAACGGGCTGGTAGGGGCCTCTCGTCCCCATGCAGCTTTCGTCTCCTTCATGGAGTCCGGCTCATGGACGTCTGCGGTCGTCGGTTCGGTTTCGTGTTCGCTCTGTCGTCGTGCGCCCTCGTCGCGCCGGTTCTGGAGGCGCAGACGCGCTTCTCGGAACTGCGTGGTCACGAGGTCGCGCAGGTCGGCTGGTATGCCGCGGCGATCGCCACGGTCGACGTCGATCGCGACGGCGACCTCGATCTGATCGTCGGCAATGGCGGCACGATCGGTTTCGAGGAGCCGGGGCTGTACCTGAACGACGGCACCGGGCGCTTCACGTATGCGCGTGACAAGCTGCCGCTGCTCCGATCGCTCGTGACGTGCATCGGCGTCGGCGATCTCGACGGCGACGGTTGGCCGGACGTCGTGCTCGGCAGCTTCGGCTACGGGTTCGGCACGGTCCGCAATCGAATGCTGCGCAACGACGGCGCCGGTGGATTCGTCGACGTGACGGAATCGATGTTCCCGCCGTACCACTCGACGTGCGGTGCGCTGCAGTTCAGCGACGCGACGACCGACCTCGTGCTGGCCGACGTCGACGGCGACGGCGACCTCGACATCGTGTTCGCGAACTGGTGCCAGGATCGGCTGTACCTGAACGACGGCCGCGGCAACTTCGTCGACGCGACGTTCCAGCGGATGGTCCTGGAGTCGGACACGACGAACTGCGTCGTCGCGGCCGACTTCGACGGCGACGGCGCGATCGACCTCGCGTTCGGCAACATGCACGCCGTCGAAGGGCGGAGCGCGTTGAACCGGCTGTGCCTGAACGACGGGAACGGCTTCTTCCGCGACGCGTCGGACCGGCTGCCGCAGCAAGCCGACGAGACGATGGCGATGGCCGCTGCGGACGTCGACGGCGACGGCGACGTCGATCTGATCGTCGGCAACGGTGGCTACACCTACGGCTCGCGCGGGCAGCAGAACCGGCTGTGGCGCAACGACGGTCGCGGGCGGTTCACCGACGCGACGGCGGGGAACCTTCCGTCGCTGCTCGACAACACGCAGGCTCTGGTCGCGACCGATCTCGACGGCGACGGCGATGCCGACCTGTACGTCGCGAACGGCCGGTTCGGGACGATGGAGTCCGATCGGATCCTGTGGAACTCGGGCAACGGGGCGTTCACCGGCAAGACCGTCGGTGAGACGCCGCTGTTCCCGTCCGAGACGATGGCGATCGCGCCGGGGGACATCGACGGCGACGGCGACGTCGACCTCGTCGTCGGGCGCGTCGGTGGCGTGTCACTGTGGCTGAACCAGCGGCGGCACGTGTTCGTCGACGCGGTGCCACGCATCGGCGAGTTCGCCAAGATCCAGGTCGCGCTGTCGGAGGGCCGCCTCGCCGCACCGGCCGTCGCTCGGCTGTTCCTCGGCCTGCACCGAGCGTCGTTGCGCATCGAGCCGCTCGGCGTGCTCGGGATCGACCCGACGACCGCCGTCGAATTGCAGCCGGTGATGGTTCCGGCGCCGATGGGCATCGCGTCGACCGGGTTCGAGATCCCGAACGATCCGAGTCTGCGCGGCGTCGCGTTCCACCTGCAGATGCTGGCGCTGCCGCACGACCTGCGACTTTCGAACGTGTGGTCCGACCGCGTCCGCTGACGCGGGTCGGTGCCGCGGCTCACGTTCCGAGTTGCAGCACGATCGCTTCGCCGCGACGCACGACCCCGGTCGGCGCCGGCGGCGTCGCGTCCTCGGTTCGCAGGATCGTCGTCGCGGCCGGCAGCTTGCCGAAGCCGACCGTCCAGCGAACGGCGACCGACGGGTAGAGCCGCAATTCGGACGTGCCCTGCTCGAGGTCGACGCACAGCGCCTGCGTCCAGAACGACCGCTCCGACATGATCGGGTCGTTCGGCATCCGGAACGCGACCGACAGTCGCCCCGACGGGTCGTAGCTCATCGGCGCGTTCGCGAGCATGTCGATCGTCCACCGACAGCCCGGGTACGAAGGCAGCCCGACGGCCGCGAGTTCGAACGGCAACGGCACGCCAGCGAACGTTCCACCGGCGCCGACGCCGCCGAACATCAACCGGCTGCCCGCCATCGTCGCGCTGCCGACCGGCATCCCGGTCAGCGTCAGATGGAAGGGTCCGCCCGGGATCGGCGCGAACGGCTCGGTCTCGTAGTCGACGTTCGCGACGCCGCCGCTGTGGCGGCAGGTCGGTTGGACGAGTTCGGGCACGTGCGACCCGTACTCGACGACCGACGTCTCGACGACCCAAGGTCGATTCGCCGTGCAGCCGTGCACGACGAGATCGACGACCAACGACTGTCCGGCCTGCTTCGAGTACGGGAACGGCGCCGTGAACGGCACCGGGTTCTCGAACTGCGCCGGCCATGGCGTCACGGCGCGCGACGGCAGCCGCATGCGTCCCGAGATCACCGTCGTGTTCTGCGCGCCGAGGTTGGCGGCGAACGTGCTGGTCGCCGAGACGTGATCGATCTGCCCG
>JAEYTU010000691.1 GCA_023433825.1 Planctomycetota bacterium | reverse complement strand
GTCGGGGAGGGCCTCGATCGCGGCGCGGACGATCCCAATCTGCTCGCCGAGCGCGGCGGCGACGGCCGGTGGGACCTCGTCGGCGGCGGGCTCGTTGCCGGCCTCGACGTCGACGTCGCGGTTGCGGCGGTTGTCGCGCCGCTGCGCCTCGTGGTACCGCACGGCGCCGAGCAAGTGATTGCGGACCATCGTCGCGAGGTAGGCGACGAATGCGTCCGGATCCGGGAAGTCGGTGCTGTCGAGCCGGCGCAGCACGTCGGTCATGACGTCTTGCACGACGTCGCGCGTGCTGAACAGCGGCAGGATCCACGGGTGCCGCTTGCGGAAGTCGAGCTGCAACTGGCGGTGGACGACGGCGGAAACGCGGTCGTAGAACTCGCCGACGAGTGCGTCCTGCGCCGCGCGTTCGCCGGCCGCCGCGGCGGCGAGCCGCGCGCGAAACGCGCCGTCGTCCGCCGCGCCGTCGGTCACAGCCGGATCAGCTGCGGGTGCGCTTCCGAGATCGCCGTGATCGCCGCATCGGCGGCGAACCAGCGCAGGTTCAGCGTGAAGCCCTTCAACGACAGGTTCGCGGGAATCGGCAGGACGAACTTCTCCGGCGAACCGCAGTGCGTGCCCGGCGGCGTCCGCAGCACGTGGCCGACGACGACGATCGGGTTCAGCGAGTCCGGCAGCGTCACGCACAGGATCGCCGCGCCGTTCTGCGCGCCGCCGACCGGCCAACCGGTCAGGTACGTCTCGAACGTCGGCAAACCGGCGCCCTGCACACCGCGGAACACGCTCGCCGTGAATCCCGGAATCCAGCCGAACGTCGTCGCCGGGCGCGGCGTCCCGCCGCTGAAGTGCCACGCGTTCAGTTCGTTGCCGTGGCTGCGGATCGACGGATCGAGTGCGCAGACCGCGTCGACGTCGTCGCCGGGCAACAGTCCGATCTTCTCGGTGATCGCGACGCCGTCGACGTCGGCGTACGGCACCGGCGCGGCGTCGGTCGCCATCGACTGGAACATGACCTGGCTCAGTGCGGGGTTCTTCGTCGAGAACAGCAGGCAGCGATTCGGGATGTCGAGTGCGAGCGCGTCGAGTTCGTCGGCCTGCACCAACTGCATGTCGCGGTACGACCGGTAGACGGCCGGGCACGACCACTGCCGCAACCGCGCGTTCCACGTCACGTACAGGATCGACGCGCCGCTGGCGCCGCCGGTCGCATACCAGCCGCGCGGCGCCATGGCTGCCGACGCCGACGTCAGCGAGAAGTAGATCGTCGGCTCGTCCGGCAGGAACGCGCGCATGCCCGGCTCGAGTCCGAACATCGGGATCACGGCGTCGAGGCCGTCGATCTCGGCGCCGTCGCCGAGGTCGATCTCGCGCCCATCGACGGCGCGCTCGGTGCGGCCGACGAGTTCGCCGGGAACGGCGCTGCCGCGCAGCACGTAGCTGAACACGTCGGCGCCATTGCCGTCGGGTCGGTTCGCCTCGTCGCGGATCACCGATCCGGCCGCGCCGCGCGAATCGCGCGTGACCGAGAACGTGATCGCGCCCCAACGATTGGCCGGGACCAACACGCGGCCGTTGCCGTGGTCGGCGAGGATCCAGTCGAGGCCGAGACTGATCGCGTCGACGTCGAGGTTGACGATCGGCGGCTGCTGGCAGTTGCGCAGGATGACCTGCAGATCGAACGTCGGTCCCGCCGTCGACGACGCGCGTCCCGGCAGAACGGTGTGGAAGCCGGGGAGCTTCTCGAGTGTCGCGTCGGCCGGCGGACCGGTCCGCGACTGGCCGACCGAGATCGCCATCGGCGTTCCGGCGAGCGGGCCCGACGACGGCGGACACTGGGCGACGAGCGACGCGGCCGCCGTCGCCGTGACGGCGAGTACGAACGGGATCGGGGACTGCATGGAGGTTCTCTTCGGAGCGGCGGGGGACCGAGGAAGGATCGCCGAAGCGGACGTCGAACGGAACCGGCGCGGCCGGCCTTTCTCGAAGTCGGGCGTTACTTCGACCGCCCGCGCGTCGACGCCTCGATCTGCTCGGCGAGGTTCCGGAAGCCGGGATCGTCCGGTGCGAGGGCCGATGCCAGCGCCGACAGCAGCCTCGGCAGCAACGCGACGACGGCCGTCGCCTGCTCGGGATCGGGGTCGACGGCCGACAGGACACGGGCGGCGAACGCGACCAAGTGCGGATCCGCCGGGTCCTCGATCAACGTCGCGAGCAGCGGCAGCACGGCGTCGCCAGCCGCGCCGTCGCGCAGCGCGCGCGTGTAGCGCAGGTTGTGCGTCAGCCGCTCCGGCACCTTCGCCGAGCGGCCGGTGAACATCGCCTCGGCGCGTTCGAACCACTCGACCGAATGCGCGAGGTTCGCGGCCCGCGCGTCGGGGTCGGCCGTCGTCAGTGCGAGCCGCGCGTACTGGATGCCGAGCACTTCGGCGCGTTGGGTCGCCGGCGCGCCTTCGACGTCGAGCGCTTCGAGCCGGGCGATCGCCGCCGCGTGGTCGCCGCTGTCGCCGTCGACCTGCGCGAGCGTGATCTGCGTGTTCAGGATCAGCGGCCGAACGGCCGCCGCTGCGAGCAGCACGCGTCGCGCATCGTCGAAGCGACGGCTGCGCCAATACGCGTTGCCGAGGTTCTGC
>JAEYTU010000679.1 GCA_023433825.1 Planctomycetota bacterium | reverse complement strand
CAACTACAACGGCCAACCGACCGGCACGGACGGCGGGCTGACGGCGTTCAAGATGCGCTTCTACAACGGTGACTCGCAGCTCGGCGACTACGCGACGGGTTGCAACGGCAGCAATACGCTGCCGTTGACGCTGACCTCGATTGGCGCGAGCACGCTGGGTGCTTTGGTGACGCTGAATCTGTCGAACGCGCCGGCGACGGTCCCGAGCGTGCTCCACATCGGCACGACGAGCGCGACGCCGTACCCGCTCGAGCTGTCGGCGATCGGCGCGCCCGGTTGCTACATGCGCAACAACATCCTGCTCGGCGTCGGCATGCCGACGTCGGCCTCGGGCACGGCGACGTTCAGCCTCCCCGTTCCGAACAACACGTTCCTGACGAACCTGTCGCTGTACTTCCAGTGGGCAGCGCTCGACAGCGGTGCGAACAGCCTCGGGATCACGACGAGCGGCTACACGCGCGCGACGTTCGGAAACTGACACAAAGGTGCCTGGCACCTTCGTTTCACTTTTTACATTCGCGCTGGCGCTGACCTTCGGCGCCTGCGCGAGCGCGCCACCGCAGCACGCCGCGCGCTTCGAACTGATCGTCCTCGGCATCGCGCAGGACGGCGGACTGCCGCACTACGGATGCCGCCGTGAATGCTGCGTCGACGCGCGGCGCACCGGACGCGTCCTCGATCCGGCCTGTGTCGCCGTCGTCGATCACGACAGCGGTCGCGCGCTGCTGATCGAGGCGACGCCTTCGATCGAACGGCAAGTCGCGCGCCTCGACGCCGACACCGGCGCCACGGTCGCCGCCGTCGCGATCACGCATGCCCACGTCGGGCACTACCTCGGCCTCGCGCAGTTCGGCCGCGAGGTCGCCGCGACCGACGCGATCCCGGTCTACGGCAGCGCGCGATTCCTCGACTTCCTTCGGCAGCACGGCCCATGGCGACAGCTCGTCGAACTGCGGCAGATCGCGCTGCGACGCATCGACGAAGGGATCCCGTTCGAGCCGCTGCCGGGCCTGCGCGTGACGGCCATGACCGTGCCGCATCGCGACGAGTACTCGGACACGCTCGCGTTCAAGATCCACGGGCCGAACCGCACCGTGCTGTTCGTCCCCGACGTCGACCGCTTCGACGCCGCGCCGGGCCTGCTCGACCGTCTGCTCGACGGCGTCGACGTCGCCTATCTCGACGCGACGTTCTATGACGGCCGCGAACTGCCCGGACGGGACCTGCGCGAGATCCCGCACCCGCCGATGACCGACACGATGGAACGCCTCGCGCAGCGCGCGCGCCGCGCCCCCGGCTCTCTGCGATTCATCCACCTGAACCACACGAACCCCGCGTTGCACGACGCCGCCCTGCGCGCCGACGTCGAACGCCGGGGCTTCCGCATCGCCGAGCCAGGCGAACGAATCCCGCTGTGATCCCACTCGCGACGCGGTTCGACGAAGCGTTCTGGTCGGCGGGCTTGCCGCGCCCGTCGCCGTCGGCGTTCGAGGATCTCGCGCGCCGCCACGCCGAACCGCAGCGCGCCTATCACGTCGCCGCGCACCTCGACGAGGCATTCGCGTGGTTCGACGTCGTCCGCCACCGCTGTGCGCATCCCGGCGACGTCGCCATCGCGCTGTGCTTCCACGACGCGGTCTACGACCCGCGCGCGCACGACAACGAAGCACGTTCGGCCGACCTCGCGGCGTCGGTCCTGCGATCGGCGAACGCGTCGACCGCGACGATCGAACGCGTCACACGTCTGATCCTCGCGACGCGCCACGCCGCCGCGCCGACCGACGTCGACGAGGCCGTCCTCGTCGACGTCGACCTGTCGATCCTCGGCGCATCGCCGGAGCGCTTCGCCGAGTACGAGGCGCAGATTCGCCGCGAGTACGAATGGGTCGATCTCGCGATCTACCGCCGCGAACGCGCGCGGATCCTGCAGTCGTTCCTCGCGCGGCCGCGGCTGTTTGCGACCGACGAGCTGCACATGCGACTCGACGCCGACGCGCGCGAGAACCTTCAGCGCTCGATCGCCGCATTGACGACGAACGGCTGAACGTCCTCGCCGCCCCCCGCCCGTTCGTCCATGAGCCGCTATAGGCTCCCGGGATGCGCTCGATCCACACCGTCGCCGTCGCTCTGCTCGTCACTGCCTCGATGTGCGCTGCTCAGCGGACGTGGATCGTCGACGCGGCGTCCGGACCCGGTTTCGACTTCACCGATCTGCCGCCCGCATTTGCGGCTGTCGCGGACGGCGACCGAGTCCTCGTCCGCGCCGGTTCGTATGGCGCAGCGACGTTGACGCGTGGGATCCAATTGATCGCCGTTGGGCCTGCTTCGATCGTGCCGCGCGGTGGCGTCCAGGCGTTCGTCGTCAGCGGCATCCGCGCCGGTGCGGTGTGCTCGATCGCCGGCTTCTCGATCGGGTCACCGGTGAACCTCGGCGTCCACTTGCAGATCGACGGCTGCGCCGGCTCGGTGGTGCTGCAGCAGTGCGACATCCTCGGCAACACGCGCGGCAGCGCTGTGACCACGTTGGTCTCCGGGTCCGCGGCAGTGTCGTTGCACCGCTGCGGTGTGTGGGGCGCGATCAACGTCAGCGGGAGCAGGGTCACGGCGACCGAGTGCACGTTCAGGTTCAGCCCGTCGTTCGGCGTGCAGCCGCCGCCGACGATCAGTCTGTCCGGTTCGACGATCGATCTCGCGAACAGCCTCGTGATCGGGACCGGAGGCGTCCCGGGCGGCGGCCTCGGCGTGTGGGCGACCAACAGTTCGCTCACGGTCCGAAAAGGCAGTCGGATCGAGGGCGGCGCGACGATCTCGGGGCCCGTTCCGAGCATCGACGGTCAGTCGACGACGAACGTCGTGGCGGACCCCGCAGCCGTGCTGACACCGGCCCCGCAAGCGTTGCAGTCGTTGTCGACGGTGCCGCTCCCGACGTTGACGGCGTCGCTGGCGCCGCTCGGTGGTTCGCTGGCCGTGACGCTGAACGCGACGCAGAGCGATCTCTACGTGCTGTTCGCAGCCGTTCCGGCGCCGCCGACTTCGCTGCCGTTCGGCGCGCTGTGGTTGCAGCCGACGTCGATGGTGTTGGTCGGCAGTGGCGTGCTCGCGACCGGTCCCGCCGTCACGACATTCCCGGTTCCGAACGATCCGGTCCTCGACGGCCTCGCGCTCGCGTTCCAAGGCGCGAGCGGCGCGACGGCCGTGGGCGTTCGACTCTCCAATTCGGTCGGCTGCATCGTCGGTCGATGAGACCGCCGTCTTGTCTCGAGTGCGTTCGTCCAGACGGGCGGACGCATTCGACGCCGCAGCGCGGTCGGTTGGTGTGCTCGGTCGTTGTCGCAATCGCGCGTTGTGGCGTCGCGGGATGGCGTGTTGTTTTGAGTGCGTTCGCCCAGACGGGCGGACGCACTCAAAACACTGGTAGCAAGACCGGCGTCGGCCGGATGTCGCCGTCGTTGTCGCCGATGTTCGTCGGCTGACCGAAGTCGTCGACGCGGATGCCCTGCGCGTTCGGGAAGCCGCGCCACGCGAGGAAGCGGCGTTTCTCGGCACCGGTCAGCGGTGCGCCGGTCGGCGTGCGACGCACGACGATGTTGTCGTCGAGGTGCGTGTTCGTCCCGTCGCTGTTGTCGCCGACGGGCGCCATCAGTTGGACGACGCCCATGCCGCCGAATGCGCCGGCCGGGTTCGCGTCGTACGCCTGAGCCTGAAGCAACGGCGGGTACTTGGACGAGATCTCCGTTCCGCCGTAGCGACCCTGGCGACCGATCCCGCCGTCCGCCGACAGCACGAAGTCGTAGTCGCGGTTCGCGTAGGTCTCGCCGCGTGCGGTCAGCTCGATCTGCGTCTTCGAGTACAGGACGACCATCCCACCCGAGCCGCCGCCACCGCCGCCGCCGAGGTTGTTGCCGCCCGCCTGCTCACCACCGCCACCGTGCCCGCCGTCCGCGACGATCTTGCCGTTGACGATGATTCGGCCGAGCGCGACGACGACGACCGCGCCGCCACCGCTGCCGCCACCGCCGCCC
>JAEYTU010000595.1 GCA_023433825.1 Planctomycetota bacterium | reverse complement strand
CGTTGACCCTCGTCGTGGTGGATGTCGAGCCGCGTACCGCGCTCAGGCAAGAGCGCGGCGGCACGTTCGTCTGGGCCAACACCACGGAAGGGTGGCAACGATGTCTCGACTTGGTCGACCGAATGATCGAGGTCGACAAGCCGGGCCATCAGTACCTGACGGACGAGGTCGACGACGCCCTCGTCGAAGTTTGTCTCCGCGAATGGCGGCCCTCGACTTGCGAGTAGACGCCGTTGCTCGATCGCTTCTTCGAAGGCGGCCGGTCGTGCGCGAAGCCCAGAGCGTCGATACCATCCCGCACCTCGCGGGCCCGATCGTGAACCCACATCTCGAAGAACCCCTCTACTCGATCACGGACGCAGCGCGGTTCACCGGCCTTCGTCCCCAAACCGTTGCGAACTGGGTGCGCGGATATCGACTCGCCAACAACGATCGACAGTCTCCGTTGACGTTGACCGCGACCGTCGGAGGCAAGCTCTCGTTCCTGAACCTCGTCGAAGTCCACATGCTCCGCGCGTTCCGGCGAGTTCACGGTGTTCCGATGCAGCGGGTCCGCAAAGCGGTCGAACGACTGCGAAGCGACTACCAGGAGAAGTGGCCGCTGATCCGGCGCGACTTCAGGACGGACGGCTGGAACGTGATCATCGCCGACGGCGAGGTGTTCAAAGACATCTCGCAGGCCGATCAACAGGTCTTGAAGGCGTGGGTCGATCGCTACGCGCGCCAGGTCAACTTCGCCGATGGCGCGGCAGGCTTGCCCATTCGCTTCTTTCCCCTTCCGCTCGAGGGCGAGTACCGCGCGATCGATCGAGATCGGCAAATCATGATCGCGCCTGACATCCGGTTCGGCCGTCCGGCCATCGCTGGGGTTCCGACACTGGCCATCGTCGAACGACTCGACGCCGGCGAGACGTTCGAGCAGATCGCGGCCGACTTTGGACTGGATGCGACCGACGTCGAACGGGCCGCGATGTGGGAACGGGGAAGCGCGGCTTAGTCGTCCCGATCCGCCCCCTGTTCTTGGACAGGGATCTCGGCGCCAAACGGCTTCCGGCGCTGCTACGCGAAGCGGGCTTCGACATCCGCATCCATCAAGATCACTTCGCCCACGACACCCCGGACGCGGAGTGGATCGAAGCCGTAGCGCACGAGGGATGGATCGCGATCAGCGGTGACAAGCGAATCCGTTCCACTCCCATCGCGCTCGATTGCATCCGGTCGGTCCACGCGAAGGTTTGGATCGTCAGTGTGAAACCGCCGGTCGAGGATCGCGCTGCCGCAATCATCCGTGCTCGGGACTCCATCTTCCGACTGTCCGCCGTCGACGGTTTCCTCGTCGCAACGATTCGAAAGGGCGGCGATGTCCATGTGAATCGCAGGCCCGGTAAGGACCCGTGAACGCAGGTTCGTGTTTCCGGTCGTTCGCGCCGCCTCATGAAGTGGGTCTCGCTGAACAGCGATCATGACGCGCTGATCCGACCCAAACGCGACGGAAAGTGAAACGAAAGTGCCTGGCACCAACGTTTCACTTTTCGATGCAAAGCTGGTGGCTTCACTCGTATCTCGCCCGAATCCGCGGCACGAGGTACTCCGCGAACGCCGACCGCAGGTCGTGCGAAGGCGCGAACCCGAAGTCCTTCCGCGCTGCATCATCGCGCGCATCCACCGGCCAAGAATCGACGATCGCCTGGCGGCGATGGTCGGGCTGGAACGTGATCTGCGCCTTCGGGAAGAACTCGCGCACCAAGTCCGCGATTTCCTGCGCACTCGGATGAAACCCGCCGAGGTTGTAGACGCAGCGCGTCAGCGCCTCGCGCGGCGCCGCCGCCAACTGCAACGTCGCGCGAATCGCATCTGGCATCGTCAGGAACGGGATCCGCGTGTCCGGCCGCACGAAGCACGCATACGCCTTCCCCGCCGCCGCCGCGTGAATCATCTCCGGCGCATAGTCGCTCGTGCCGCCGCTCGGCAGCGTCTCGCTGCTGATCAATCCCGGATACCGCACACAACGAAAGTCCAACCGCGCCGGCAATGCGTCCTTCGCGAGCTGTCGATAGTGCCGCGCGTAGTAACGGCCGAGGTGCTCGCCATACAGCTTGTTGCACCCGTACATCGTCGTCGGCTCGAGATACTCGTCCTCCGAAACCGCACCCGCCGCCGTCTTCGTCGCGAGATCGCCGATCCCGAACACGGCGATCGAACTCGGGAACAGGAACTTGACCGGCTGCCCGTGCGAACGGATCTGCTCGACGGCGAGCTTCAGCAGCGCCAGCGTCCCGTCGACGTTCACGGCATGCGCGGTCTCCGGGACGAACTCGCCGCGCGTCGACAACAACGCGGCAAGGTGAAAGATCTCGGCGACCTCGTACGTCGCCAGCAATCGCCCGAGCAGCCCCTCGTCACACACATCGCCGGCGAACGAGTCCATGCACAGCGCCTTCAACTCCGGCTTCAGCTCGTGCAGATCGAGTGCGACGATCTGCCGGTGACCGGCGTCGTGCAGCGCGTGGATCAACCCGTGCCCGACCTCCCCACCGGCGCCGGTGACGAGGATCGCGGCATTGCGGCGTCGGCCGCGTTCGAACGAAGGGGAAGGGACGGAGGCGGCGTCGGCGGGCATCGAGGGAAGTGAGGCGCGCGCGGGCGATCGCGTCAACTGTGCAGCCAGCGATGCACGACGTCCGCCGACCGATGCAGCGCGTCGATCGACAGCCACTCGCCGGCCTGATGCGCCTGCGACGTCGCGCCGGGACCGAAGTTGACGGCGTCGATCCCCCACGCCGAGAACCGGCCGACGTCGGTCCACGCCTGCTTCGCCGCGACCTCCGGATCACCGGCGGCAACGCGCAATTCGGCGAGCAGCGGGTTCGCACCGGCGACGGCACCGGCCGGACAGAAGTCGACGAGTTCGAACTTCCCCTCGCCGGCGACGATCGCCGCGAGGTCCGCTTCGACCTGCAACTCGTCCTTCCCCGGCGCGAACCGGTAGTTGACGTTCACCGTGCACTCGTCGGGGATCACGTTCCGCGCGCCGCGGAACTCGATCATCGTCGCGCTCGCGACCTCGACGAACGTCAGGCCGTGGAACCGATACTCCTTCGGCGCGAGTGCCGCGAGGCGCGCCAGCAAGCCGGCCGCCTTGTGGATCGCATTCTCACCCTGCCACGGCCGCGCCGAGTGCGCGCGCCGGCCGGTGAACGTGACCTTCGCGTGCGACGTCCCGAGGCAGCCGAGCTCGATTCGCAGGTCGGTCGGCTCCATGCAGACCGCGAGTCGCGTCCGCGCGAACCAGTCCGGCGCCGCCTCGCGCAGGTATGGCAGCTCGTTGCCGACGAACGGCCCCTCCTCGGCCGCGTACAGGATCCCGACGACGTCGTGCCGTGTCGGCTGCGTCGCCGCGCGGGCGACGGCGTCGAGGATCACGGCGACGGCGCCCTTCATGTCGCTCGCGCCGCAGCCATACAGCCGATCACCGTCGCGCCGCACCGGGTTGCCGCCGTGGTCCGGCACCGTGTCGGTGTGACCGACCAGCATGACCGTGTCGCGGTCGGCGCGCGGCGCGAGCGGCGCGACGAGCACGCTGTTGCGCGCGCGGACGACCGCGTGCCCGGGGATCCGGCTGCACAACCCGACGACGAAGTCGGCGATCGCGCCCTCGTCGCCGGTCTGACTCGGGATCCGCAGCAGATCCTCGGTCAGCGCGACGAGGCGTTCACGGTCCGGTCGACGCGCCGTCATCCGGCCGCCACTCCGAACTCGCGCAGCGTCGCGTTCAAACTCGTCTTCAAGTCGGTCGACGGCTTGCGGCGCCCGATCACGAGCGCGCACGGCGTCCCGAACTCGCCGGCCGGGAATCGCTTCGGCATCGTGCCTGGGATCACGACGGCTTCGTCCGGCACGCGGCCCTTCGTGATCACCGGTTCACTGCCGGTCACGTCGACGATCGGCGTGCTCGCCGTCAGCACGACGTTCGCGCCGAGCACGGCTCGCGTGCCGACCTCGACACCCTCGACGACGATGCAGCGCGAGCCGACGAATGCGCCGTCCTCGACGATGACCGGCTTGGCACCGGGTGGCTCGAGCACGCCGCCGATCCCGACGCCGCCGCTCAGATGAACGTCGGCACCGATCTGCGCGCACGAACCGACCGTCGCCCACGTGTCGACCATCGTCCGCGCACCGACGCGCGCGCCGATGTTGACGTAGGCCGGCATGACGACGACGCCGGCTTCGAGGAACGCGCCATGACGCACGGTCGCCGGCGGCACGACGCGGACGCCGGCCGCCTTCAGCCCGCGCTTCAGCGGGATCTTGTCGTGGTACTCGAACGGCCCGTGCTCGATCTCGGCCATCGGCTGCAGCGCGAAGTACAGCAGCACGGCCTGCTGGACGAACGCGTGGACCTGCCAGCGTCCATCGATCTTCTCGGCGACACGCAGCGTGCCGGCGTCGAGCGCATCGACGACGGCACGGACGGCGGCCGCGTGCGCGGGATCCTTCAACAACGTTCGGT
>JAEYTU010000532.1 GCA_023433825.1 Planctomycetota bacterium | reverse complement strand
CTCACGGGCGAACCGCGGCAGGATCGCACCGCGACACAGGATCTTGATCGCGACGGCTCGCGGCTCGCCGGCGTCGATGCGAGTCGCGCGGTGGACCGCCGCGAATCCACCACGCCCAATCAGGGGACCGATCCGATAGGCGCCGACGACAGTCCCGACGTCGTCCGCAGGGTCGTCATCGGTCGACGGCGCACCGTCGGTCGGCACGTCGAGAAAGCCACCCGCCGCATCATGGGCCGCGAGCAGCGACTCGACCTCGATCCGGAGCGCGTGATCATCGCCGCAGACCCGGAACAGTCGCGCCCGTCGCTCGCCGGGCGGCGCCTCGGCGACGTCGGCGAAGATGCTGTGAACGCGAGCGACGAACTCGGGACTCATCGGGGCGGGGAATGTAGCTGGTCAGTGGTTGTCGTCCTCCGCAACAGAGCATCCGCACGAGTCAGCGCCGTCGCGATCGTCACGCAGGCGCGTCGTCACCCAGGGAGATCGTCACGCAAACGGATCTTCACGCGGGCGGGTCTTCACGAGGGACCGTCCTCACTCCGACAAGTGGGCGCGCCGAGGCGGGGTCACTTCCCGCTGCCTTTCGGATCGCCGCCCTCCTTCGCGCCGAACATCTTGTAGGCGTAGTCGATTCCGACGCCGTAGGCGCCACCGTGCTGACGCGCGATGTCGGTCGCTCCCTGGTACGTCTCCTGCCGCGCCCAATCGCGTTGCCATTCGAGTTGGACCTGCTGCCAAGTGACCGGAACGACGCCGGCCTGCACGAGCCGCCGGACCGCTTCGTCGTGCGCCTCCTTGCTCGTGCCACCCGACGCGTCGGTCACGGCATAGACCTCGTAACCCTCACGCAGCGCGTCGAGCGCCGGCATGTTGACGCAGACCTCCGTCCACAGCCCTGCGATGATCAGCTTCTTGCGGCCGGACTTCGCGATCTCGGCGACGACGCCCTTGTCGTCCCACGTGTTCATGCTCGTGCGATCGAAGATCTTCTGGTCTGGGAACACGGCGCGGATCTCAGGCAGGATCGGCCCAGAGAACGTGTCCGCGGCGACGGTCGTCAGGATCGTCGGGACGCCGAACAGCTTCGCCGACTTCGCGAGGCCAGTGACGTTGTTGCGCAGCAGTTGCCGATCGTGACTGAAGACGCCGAACAACATCTGCGGCTGATGGTCGATCAGCACCAGGACGCTGTTTTGCGGCGTCAGCAACTGCGTGCGCCAATCCTGTGCAGGGGGCGCGACGGGAGCGGGTGATGCCGAGGCACCCGCGACGCCGCTGCGGACGGCGTCGACGGTGCCGAGGGCGAACGAACCGCAAGCGAGCAGCGCTGCGGCGAGAGATGTGGTCAGAAGGCCGTGGTTTCGCATGAAGCTCCGGGGACTGGATGCGGGCCGCAACGTCGGCCGCACCCGGTGAAGCGACAGATCGCCGAACCCGGGGCCAACCAGACGAATGTTCTCGCGGCGCCGAATTCGCTGGCCCCGCAGCGACGCAGATGTCGCTTCGACGCTCGTGGCCACGACCGAACCGATCCTGAATCCGTTGCACCTCGCGTCACCGCTCGCGCCGCACGTCTGTGCGCAGGTCCGGCGCTGGCTCGCGCGGCGCTCGCTCGCGCGGCGCGGCGTGTCGTATGGCGTGCAGACCCTCGTCGTTCTCTTCGCACTCGTCCCCTTCGCGCGCGTCCCCATCGCGCGCGTCCCCTTCGCGCGCGTCCCCTTCGCACGCGTCCCCTTCGCACTCGTCCCCTTCGCACTCGTCCCCTTCGCACTCGTCGCGCTGCTCGGCCCAACGGCGGTCGTAGCTGCACAGGACATCGGGGCGGAACGAGACATCCGCGCCCCCGGAGCGGCGGCACCCGACTTGATCCTGCACGGCGGCGCCATCCACACGCAGGCTGCACCGGAGCGCACGGTTCGAGCGATCGCGATTCGCGACGGACGCTTTCTCGCGACCGGGACCGACGACGCGATCCTTCGTCTCGCCGATCCGTCCACGCGAAGCATCGACCTCGGCGGTCGAACCGTGATTCCCGGACTGAACGACTCGCATCTGCACGTCACACGCGGCGGCCGCTTCTACAACCTGGAGCTGCGGTTCGATGGCGTGACGACGTTGCGGGAGGGCCTGCGCCGGATCCGTGAGCAAGCTGCGCGCACTCCACCCGGGCATTGGGTGCGGGTCGTCGGGGGTTGGTCGCCGTTCCAGTTCGAAGAGCGACGGATGCCGACGATCGCCGAGTTGAACGAAGCCGCCCCGAACACGCCGGTGTTGGTCGTCTTCCTCTACAGCAAGGGGTTTCTGAACCGCGCCGGCGTCGCCGCACTGGGGCTCGGTCCGGACACGGCCGCGCCGACAGGGACGCGCATCCGCATCGTGGATGGCGGGGCGGAGCTTCTCGCGGAGCCGAGTCCGGCACTGCTGTATCAGACGATCGGTCGCCTCCCCGGCGTCAGCGATGCCGAGCAGGTCAATGCGACGATCCACTTCTGTCGCGAGCTCAACCGCTTCGGGTTGACGAGCGCCGTCGATCCGGGTGGCGGCGGACACCGATTCCCGGACGACTATGGCGCTACGGACGCGATCGCTCGGGCCGGCGCCATGTCGCTTCGATTGTCGTACTACCTGTTCGCGCAGGACGCCGGCGCGGAGGAACGCGAGATCGGCGGTTGGGTCGACTCGCAACGCATCGGCCTCGATCGGGCGGCCGGCTTGTTGAACGGCTACCTGTTGCAGGGTGCGGGCGAGAACTTGCTGTGGGCCGCCGGGGACTACGAGAACTTCATGGCCGACCCGCCGACGCTCGATCGGTCGATGGACCGGCGGTTGGAGTCGGTGCTGCGACTGCTGCTCCGACACGGTTGGCCGGTTCGGATCCACGCGACCTACGACGAAACGGTCGGTCGCTTCCTCGACGTCTTCGAACGGATCGATCGCGAGTTGCCCCTTCGCGGACGACGCTTCGCGCTCGATCACGTCGAGACGATCTCGGACGCGAACCTCGAACGACTCGCTCGCCTCGGTGGTGGCGTCGCCATTCAGAATCGGATGGCCTTCGCCGGCGAGTACTTCCTCGAACGCTACGGCGCCGAGCGGACGCGACGCGCTCCACCGCTGCGCGCTCTGGTCGACGCCGGCATCCCGCTCGGTGCCGGCACGGACGGAACACGAGTCTCGAGCTACAACCCGTGGCTCGCGCTGCACTGGATGGTCACCGGCGAGACGCTCGGCGGAACCGTGCTGAACGACGCGACCGACCGACTGACTCGCGAGGAGGCACTGTCGCTGTACACGGTCGGCAGCGCGTGGTTCAGCGCCGAAGACGGCCGCAAGGGTCGACTCGCCCCCGGTTGGTTCGCCGATCTCGCTGTGCTCGATGCCGATTACTTCACGGTTCCGCCCGCGGACATCCGGCGCATCGAGTCGGTGCTGACGGTCGTCGACGGACGCATCGTGCACGCCACTGGACCCTACGCCGACCTGGCGCCGCCACTCCCGCCGGTCCTGCCCGAATGGTCACCGGTTCGTTCGTTCGGCGGGTACGAGCGCGGGACGCCCAACGATCGCGCCGACGGCAAGTGAACGCGTTGCCGTGCCTGCTGGCGCTCGCGATGCAGCAGTCACTCGATCCGGAACGGCCGGCACAACCCCCGACGCTGCATCCAACGCGCTATGTCGAGGACTACGACTCGCTGCGAGACCAGCGGCTGCGCGACGCAACGTTTCTCGGGGATTGGAAGCGCATCCCGCTCGACGACTCCGGCGACGCGTTCCTGTCGACCGGCTTCGAATTGCGCGTTCGATACGAACGGCTCGACGGTGCCGACTTCGAGCGCGATTCCCCGGCCGACGGCGTTCTCCTCACGCGGGCGCTGCCGCTCGTCGATCTGCGGACCTCGCGCGCGTTCCGCGTCTTCGTCCAGGGCATTGGGGCCGACGATTTCGATCGCCGCGGTCCATCGTCTCCAGTCGACGTCGATCGGTTCGACGTCGCGCAAGCCTTCGGCGAGTACGACACGGCGCGCGGCGACGTGGCCGGCATGACGCTCCGCGCCGGACGCCAACTCCTCGGGCTCGGGAGCGAACGGCTCGTCAGTACGCGTTACGGAGCCAATGTTCCGCGCCCGTTCGACGGGATCCGCGTCCAGTGGCGAGATGCGGGGCTGACGATCGACGCCGCGTTCGGCCGGCCGGTGCGCACCCGGGTCGGTGCCTTCGACGACACGTCCGACGACGAACGAACGCTCGGTGCGCTCCACGCGTGCGCCAACGTCGGCGACGCGTCCTTCGTCGATGCCTACGTGCTGTGGACGCGCGACTCGACGGCGACGTACGCCCAAGGCACCGCACACGAACGCCGCGCGACGACAGGTCTCCGGTGGACGTCGCGCAACGGCCCGCTGCGCTTCGACGTCGAGGGCTTCCGACAGACCGGTCGCTTCGGCGACGCGTCGATTCGTGCGTGGTCGGTGACGCAGGACATCGGATGGCGATGCGAAGGAGTTCCGCTGGAGCCGGAGATCGGCTGTCGGGTCAGCGTGATCAGCGGCGACCGCGACGCCAGCGACGCGACGTTGCAGACGTTCCAGCCGCTCTATCCGCGCGCCAAGTACTTCGGCGAGTTGTCACCCCTCGCACCGCAGAACCTCGTCCACCTCCACCCGACCGTGACGACTCGCATAGGCGAAGGGATCCACGCATCGCTCTCGGTCGTCGCCTACTGGCGACACCGCACCGGCGACGGCATCTACGGGCCGAGCGGGGCCCTTCTTCGCGAGCCGATCCGATCCGGCGAGCGGTTCGTCGGATGGATGCCGGAGCTCGTCGTCACGTTCCAGCCGACGCGCGAACTCGAGTTCCTCGTGTCCGCCTCGTGGTTTCGAGCCGGTGCGTTTCTCCGCGAGGGCGGCGACGACACCGACCAGACTCTGCTCGCCGTCGAGGGGAAGTTCTGGTTCTGACGTCGACCACCCACGACGACTCGCGACCCTACCGCCCGATCGCCCCGGGACCCCGCAGGCTCCATCGCTCGACCGTCGCGGCGAGTTCGCGCAGTTGCACCGGCTTCGCGAGGTAGTCGTCCATTCCGGCGCCGAGGCACAGCTCTCGGTCGCCGTGCAGCGCATTCGCCGTCATCGCGACGATCGGCACGCGCGCCGCTGCGCCCGGCAGCGCGCGGATCGCGCGCGTCGCGGCGAGTCCGTCGAGCACCGGCATTTGACAGTCCATCAGAATCACGTCGAACGCCTCGTTCGCGGCACGCGCGACGGCTTCCGCTCCGTTCTGCACCAGCACGGCCGAGCATCCGATCCGTTCCAGGGTGCGGAGCGCGACCTTCTGGTTGATCGGATTGTCCTCGGCGAGCAGCACGTGCGCGCGAACGCGCGGCAACGGCTCCGGGGGCGTTGGACGACGCGAGAGTTCGCTCGCCTCGCCGCCAAGCGTCGCGAGCAACCGATCGAGCACCGATCGTCGGAGCGGTCGGCGGGCGACGGCGTCGATGGTCGAACACCACGGCGCGACGGCCGGTGCGACTTCGGCCCCGACGACGAGCAGGAATCGCGCGTTCGGTCCGGCGGCGGCGCGAAGCGCCTCGACGTCGGGTAGCTCGCGGATCGTTCTCGCGTCGACGACGACCAGGTCCGCGCCGCCATCGGCGCGCAACCACCGCAACGAGTCCTCGACGTTCGCCGCGACCCGCACCGGCACACCAGCGGCACCCAGCTCCGCGGAGAGCGCGTCGCGCACACCGGGCGCGGCGTCGAGGACGAACAGCCGCTGACGCGTCGGCCACGGGATCGCGTTCCGTTCGATGTCGGGCAGACCGACTTCCACTTCGATCGTGAACGTGCTCCCGACGTCCGGCGCGCTGACGACACGGATGCCGCCCCCGAGGCATTCCGCGACGCGACGCGCCAGGAACAGCCCCAGACCCGTGCCGCCGTAGCGCCGCGTCGTCGACGCATCGGCCTGCGTGAACGGCTGGAACAATCGCGCTTGCTGCTCATCCGGGATCCCGATGCCGGTGTCGGCGACGGCGATCGACAGATGCGCACCCTGCGCCGACGGCCGCCACGCGACCGTCACGGCGATCGAGCCGTTCGCCGTGAACTTGACGGCGTTGCCGACGAGGTTCGTCAGCGCTTGGCGCAGCAGTCTCGGATCGCCGACGACGCACCGCGGCATGCCGGCGCCGAATGCCGCGTACAGCTCGACGCCCTTGCGCTGCGTCGACTCGCCGAACAGCTCGACGACGTCCTCGACGAGCGTCGTCAGATCGAACTCGACGCGGTCGGCTTCGACGCGACCGGCTTCGAGCTTCGCGAGGTCGAGGATGTCGTTCAGCAGTTCCAGCAGCCCGCGCGCGGACGTGCGCATCGTCTCCAGGTCCGCGCGAACACCGTCCTCCAAGTCCCCCGCGAGCACGAGCTGCAGCAACCCCAACACCCCATTCAGCGGCGTGCGGATCTCGTGGCTCATGTTCGCGAGGAAGCGCGACTTCGCGAGCGCCGCCGACTCGGCGGCTTCCTTCGCGGCGACGAGCGCGCGGTTGGACTGCTCGAGTTCACGGTGCGCGCGCTCGAGGTCCTGCGTGCGATCCCGGACGCGCTTCTCGAGCGTGATCGCGGTCTGGAACACGTCGAATGCCGCACCACCCTCGTCGGTGCCGCGTTCGACCCGCGCGATCAGCGCGCGGTTGATCTTCTCCAGCGCCGCGACCCGCTGCCGCAGCGCCGCGATCTCCGCGTCAGGTGAGAGCGACACCGGTGAACGTCTGGTTGACGTGGACGGCGCCGATCTGCTCGCCGTAGGTGTTGAAGCCGACGACGTCGTGGTCGGCGAAGATCGCCGCCATCACGTCCTGCTGATCGAGGGCGAACGCCTGCAAACGGCGCAGGATGCAATCGCAGCCGAACACGACCTGCGGCCGCCCGATCTCGCGCGTGATCCGCGTCAGCACTTGGTCCAAGTTCTCGGGCATCGGCCGACAGGTTCCGAGCGTCAGCACGAGACCTTCGTCGATCGCGCAGAACGTCTGCATGCTGCCGTCGCGCTGCACGGCTCGAATCGACCGCACGAACCAGCTGCCGCCCATCCGAACGAGCAGCGGGTTCCGCGCGAACACCTCCGGCACCAGCTGTGCGACGTCAAGACCGAGTACGTCGGCGTAGGCCTCCGCCGCGGGCCGACCGTCGATCTCGATCAGCAGCCGGTTGCGCGCGTCGGCGACGGTGACGACGAGCTTGGTCGACGTCGGTTCGAAGTGCTGGGTCCGAAACACGCGGAACGGCAGCTCGGTCACGACGAGCACCAGCACCGCGGCGTCCTCGACGAAGCGATCGTCGGCGGCGACGAACGTCGCACCGAACTCGAGTCCATCGCCCGCCGACCCACCGACGAGTTCGATCCGACCGAGCGCACTCTGCAGCGCGTAGCTGACGGCCTCCTCGGCCATCGAGAGTCCGTCGACGAGCAGGATCGCGAACGCGTGCTCCGGGTCGATGCGCACGCCGAGTGCCTGCAATTCGTTCTCGACCTGATCGACGGCGGCGCGTGCGGTGGCTGGCGTCAGGCTGCGCACGCTGTCGATCCGCGTCGCGGCCGCGTGGTACGCGCCGGCGGGCAGGCTGAAGCCGGTGCACGTTCCACTGCGGTACCCGGTCGGGTCGATCTCGCCGGCCGTCGAGCACGCGACGATCGGTGCCGATCCGAGCTCTCGACGCAGCGCCGGCAGGAACGCCGACTGACGCGCCATCGCCGGATCGCAGAACACCATCGACAGCGCACGCACGGGCAGCGCGAGTTGTCGACCGAGGTCGCGGGCTGCGAGCATCGGGTCCGTCTCGGTGGTCGTGCCGCGACGGATCACGGTGCCGGCAAGGGTCGTCACGAACGGCATTTCGGCGCCGGCAGGGATTTCCTTGAGCACCATTCCGCCGCTCGCGCGGGACCCGTCATTCGTCGGCGACGCGATTGCGCCGGTACAGGAACGCAAGCAACTGCGCAACGGCGACGTAGGCCGCGACCGGGATCTCCCGTCCGATCCGCAGCGGTGCGAGACAGGCGAGCAAGTCGGGGTCACGTTCGATCGGGATGCCGTGTTCGGCGGCGCGCGCGAGGATCGTCGCCGCGATCTCGCCGGCGCCGTGGGCCAGCACGCGCGGCGCCGCGTCGCGGTCCCGCTCGTAGCCGAGCGCCGCGGCGACGGTCGGCGTCGGCGAACGCGCGTCGTCCCGCCGCTTCGGCGTGTCAGACATGGACGTCCACCAGTCCCGACGCCGACGCGACCGGCAGATGGACGAGATCCGAGATCGGCAAACGCCCGGACGGCGCGACCGTGATCGTGATCGGCGCGACGTCGAACTCGGCGCTGCGCAGACCGGCGACGAGTTCGTCGAGACCGGCGCGGACGACGGCGGCGGCGCGATCCTGCGCGACGACGATCCCGATCTCGACGTTCGTCTCGCGCAGCGCGACGTCGGCGCGGATCGCGCCGAGTGCCGTCAGGTCGAGCAGCAGCACGATCGTGAACGGCGTTGCGGCACCGTCGCCGCGGCGTCGGTCTCCACCGGGATCGGGGAGCACGAACATCCGCGCGTCGCGCACGCCCATCGCCTCGAAGGCCGGGATCGGCAGCCACTGCGGAAGGCCCTGCTGCGCGCGCATCGCGTCGTCGCGTTCGATGCCGTTCATCGCGGCGACGCGCTCGGCGGCCAGCGCCGAATCGGGTGCTGCCGCACGTG
>JAEYTU010000495.1 GCA_023433825.1 Planctomycetota bacterium | reverse complement strand
ACCGTGCGCAGCGCGATCGCGAACCGCCGCGCCGCGACGTGGAACGTTGCGTCGACGTCGCGGTCGTCGCCGAGCGCAGCGGCGAGCGCCTCGCGTTCGCCGTCGGTCGCCAGCGCGGCGAACGTCGCGAGATCGACGCGCCGCGTGCCGTTCGGCCATCCAACCAGGCGTCGCAGCGACTCCGAGACCTCGACGACACCGGCGCCGACGTCGACGCGAAACGTTCCGATGCCAGCGGCGACCAATGCCGCTGCTTCGAACGAGTCTGTCGGTGCCGCGTCGTCGTCCTTCGTCATCGTCGCCTTCGCGCGGTCGCGCGGGCGGCGAAGTCTACGGCGAAGCGGTCAGCGCGCAGCGTCCTGCATCAGCTTGGCGACGGCGCGCGCGAGCCGGGCCGGGTCGTTCGGCAGCGCGCCCTCGGCGAGCATCGCCTGGTCGTAGAGCAGATGGCTCCATTCGCGGAACGCGTCGTCGTCGGCGTTCGCGGCGCGCAGTGCTTCGAGTTTGGCGACGACCGGGTGCGAGGGGTTGAGTTCGAGGATTCGCTTCTGTGCCGGGACTTCCTGTCCGCTCGCGCGCAGCAGCCGCTCGAGGTGCGGACTCAGGCCGTGTGCGTCGGTGACGAGACACGCCGGCGACTCGGTCAACCGGTCGGTGACACGGACCTCCTGGATGTCGTCGGTCAGGACGCTCTGGATCCGGTCGAGCAGCGGCTTCAACTCGGCCTGCTTCGCCTCGCGCGCCTGCTTCTCGCTGTCCGCTTCGGGGAGTTCCAGCGCGCCCTTCGCAGCCGACAACAGCTTCTTGCCGTCGAACTCGGGCAGCGCCTCGACGACCCATTCGTCGACCGGCTCGTGCAGGAACAGCACTTCGTAGCCGCGCTTCTTCAGCGCCTCGATGTGCGGGCTGTTGCGCGCGGCGTCGAGCGTGTCGGCGGTCACGTAGTAGATGCCCGGCTGGCCGTCCGGCATTCGCTTGACGTAGTCGGTGAGCGCGACGAGACCGTCTGCGAGCGACGTTCGGAAGCGCAGCAGCTTCGCGATCCGTTCGCGCTGCGACGGTTCGAAGTGCACGCCCTCCTTCAGCACGCGGCCGTACATCTCGAAGAACTTCGCGTAGCGATCGACCGTGACCGATTCGCCGGACTCGTCCTTGCGCGTCGTCTCGCCTTCGGCCGCGAGGTCCTCGAGCAGCGACAGCGTCTTCCCGACGACGTGCTTGCGGATCGCCTGCGTCGTGCGGTCCTTCTGCAGCAGCTCGCGCGAGACGTTCAGCGGCAGGTCCTGCGAGTCGATCATGCCGCGCACGAACCGCAGCCACGGCGGCAGCAGTTCCTCGCAGTCGTCCATGATGAACACGCGCTTGACGAACAGCCGAACGCCGTGCGGCTTGCGTTCGAACAGGTCGAGCGGCGGGTGCGACGGGATGAACAGCATGCCGGTCAGCTCTTGAGCGCCTTCGACCTTGAAGTGCGTCCACGCGAGCGGCTTCTCCCAGTCGTGGCTGAGGTGCTTGTAGAACTCCTCGTACTGTTCGTCGGAGATGTCGGCCTTCGGACGCGTCCACAGCGCACTGGCCGCATTGATCGTCTCGAACGTCGTCGTCGGCTCGGCGTCGCCTTCGGCCTTCCGCGTCGTCGCCAGGCGAATCGGGTAGCGGACGTAGTCGGAGTACTTGCGAACGAGCGCGCGCAGGCGCCATTCCTCGAGGTAGTCGGACTCGTCGTCGCGCAGGTGCAAGACGACGGACGTGCCGCGTTCGGCGCGATCGGTCGGCTCGACCGTGAACTCGCCCTTCGCCTCGCTCTGCCACTGCCACGCCGGTTCGCCTTCGGGTGTCTCGCCGTGCCGGCTGACGACGGTCACGCGGTCGGCGACGAGATACGCCGAGTAGAAGCCGACGCCGAACTGCCCGATCAGCGACAGGTCCTGCTTCTGCGCTTCGGCGAGCGACTTCATCAGTTGCTTGCTGCCGGATCGCGCGATCGTCCCGAGGTACGCGATCAGGTCGTCGCGCGTCATGCCGATCCCGTTGTCGCGGATCGTCAGCGTGCGCGCGGCCTTGTCGGGGATCAGTTCGATCCGCAGTTCGCGATCGCCGCCGAGCAGGGCGTGGTTGGTCAGTGCGAGGAACGACAGCTTGTCGATGGCGTCGCTCGCGTTGCTGATCAGCTCGCGGAGGAAGACCTCTTTGTTGCTGTAGAGCGAGTGGACGACGATCGACAGGACTTCGTTGACTTCCGCCTGGAAGGCGTGCTTCTCGACTTGGGTGGTCATCTGTTCTGGGCCGGTAGTGCCGCGATTCCTCGCGGCTTGCAGCAGTTTGTCGGGTTCGTTCCTTGGCGGGGGCCGTTTGCGGGCCGTCTTGCGAGCGGCACGAGAGGCCCCAGCAAGCACTGTCCCATCGCGGTCCGCGATTTCGGTCTTCGCGCGTAGCGCGAAGGCCTTGGGCTGCGGCCCGATCGCGGGCCGTGATGGGCCTTCGAGGGGCGAACAGGATCGCGGCGGAATGCGTGAAGTCAACGGCTCCGAAGTCTGGGTTTACCGGGGCGTGCGGTGCGTCGATGCTGCGCGCGATGACCGAGCTTCGCGACGCGACCGCGGTGACGCCGTGTCCGGTGTGCGAGGGTGCGCGCTTCGCGACGGCGTTCACGGCGGTCGGCCATCGGTTCGAGCGGTGTCGCGGCTGCCGGTTCGTCCGGATGGCCGACGCGCCGACGCCGGCGGAACTCGCGGCGTTCTACGAGTCGGATCGCCTGTCGGGGGAGTCGGGATGGCAGGAGCACGAGAAGAACCTCGTGCGGTTCGACGGGATCCTCGCGGCGATCGAGCGGCACGTTCGGCCGGGGCGGCTGCTCGACGTCGGGTGTTCGCTCGGCACGTCGCTGGTCGCGGCGCGCAAGCGCGGGTGGACGGCGGTCGGGCTGGAGCTGTCGCGGCCGGCCGCGGAGTTCGGGCGGAAGGAGTGGGACCTCGACATTCGGATGCAGACGCTCGACGAGGCCGGGTTCGCGCCGGGTTCGTTCGATGCCGTTCTGATGCATCACACGCTGGAGCACGTCGCCGCGCCGGATCGGGTGTTGGCGCAGGTGCGCGACGTTCTGGCCGTGGGGGGCGTGACGTACCAGTCGCTGCCGAACCACGACTCGGCGAAGGCGCGGCTGTTCGGGCGGCACTTCGGCTGGGGGATCACGCCGGAGCACGTGTCGCACTTCTCGCGGCGCACGTTGACGCGGCTGTTGCGGCGGATCGGGTTCACGGTCGTCGACGTGTCGACGTGGAGCTACGCGCAGGACCCGCGGTTCCTGTTCGACCTGATCCACAGGCTGGGTCTCGAGGGGCGCTTCATGCGCGCCTGCGGCAAGCCGGGCCAGCCGATCGACGCGCGGACCTATCTCGACTTCCTGCACCGCCGCCGCTGGGCGCACTTCGTCTGCAATCGCCTCTGGCCGGCGCGGCTCGTGCGCTGGCTACGGCTCGGCGAGGACCTGCATCTGATCGCGCGAAAGTGAAACGAAAGTGCCTGGCACCTTTGTTTCACTTCGCGACGGAAAGTGAAACGAAGGTGCCAGGCACCTTCGTTTCACTTTGCCGGAGCGAGGAAGGTCAGACCGAAGCCGCCGTGGGCGTCGAGCGCGCGCTTGACGTCGGCGTGCACGAGGATCGTGGTCACGCACTCGGCCAAGCGGAACAGCGGCAGGTCGCGCGTCTTCTCGGGATCGAGGACCAGCGAGTCGAAGTCGACGTCGATCAGCGCCGGTGCGCCGTGCGCGACGAAGCGTGAACGCGTCATGTCGGCCGCGGCGACGGCGCCGAGAACGTTGACGGCCGACCACTCGCGCGTGACCGAGCCGTCGCGCGGATCGGTGATCTCCGCCGGGTAGACGTCGAGGTTGTCGACGCCGGCCGCCGCGAGTGCCGCGAGAACGTCACCGTGCCAGAGCGGGATCGTCGCGTCGTAGACCGTCAGCCGCGGTCCCTCCGACTCGGTCGACCACGTCATCCGGATCGGGTTCGGGATCGGCGCGGCGAAGCGCGCACCGAGCAGCCAGCTGTCGACACC
>JAEYTU010000305.1 GCA_023433825.1 Planctomycetota bacterium | reverse complement strand
CAGCGACGACGTCCTGCTGCTCGCCGTCCCGCGCCCGAAGATCCTGCTGCGATGCCTCGAATCGGCCGCCGCACTCGGCTTCGGCCATGTCGCGCTGTTCCGCACGTGGCGCGTCGACAAGAGCCACCTGCACGCGCAGGCGATGCACGACGACGTCATCGCGCATCACCTCCAACTCGGCCTCGAGCAAGCCAGACGAACGGCGATGCCGAGCTTCAGCGTCCACCCGCTCTTCCGCCCGTTCGTCGAGGACGTCGTCGACGACCTGACCAAACGAACGCGCCGCTTCGTCGCGCACCCGACCGCCGAACTCCGCACCGCAGCACTTCCCCCGTCGACCGAGCCGTTCGCCGTTGCAATCGGCCCCGAAGGCGGATTCCTGCCGTTCGAAGTCGACCTGCTGTCCGGCCACGGCTTCACACCGGTGCGCTGCGGCGACCACCCACTGCGCGTCGAGACGGCGCTCGCGGTCGCGCACGGGCAGCTCGACCTGTTGCGGCGGATCGCCGCGCGTTGATTCGCATGATCCGACACCGACTGACCTTCCTCGGCGCGGCGTGGCTCGCGCTGGCGTGGCTGCCCGCACTCGCAGCGCAGGCCGACCCACTCCGCGCCATCACCGAACTCGTTTGGCAGGGTCGCCACGACGAAGCTCGCACGCTCGCGAACGACGCTGACCTCGCGCCACCGCAGCGCGCACTCGTCGAGGCCGCGCTGCTCCCGCCGCGCGAACGAATGCACGCGATGCTCGCGCTCGCGCAGTCGCACATCGACTCCGAGTTCGCCGACCGCGCATTGCTGGCGGCGACTGCGGCGGCAGCCTGGCTGCGCGAGCCCAGCGCCGCGCACCCACACCTCGTCGACGGCGAGACCGGCATCCGGCCGGCCACACCCCTCCCGGAACTCGATCGCCACGACACGATGCACGAGGTCGGCGCCGCCCTGCGCACGATCTCGACACTCGTCGAACGCCGCCGTGCGGCCGGCGGCGACGCGCGCACCCTCGACGCCGTCGAAACCGCGGTGGCCAGCGCGCGTGTGGCGCGTCACGACAAGTGGCTGCGCGTTGCGCCCGGCCGACCGATCCAGATCCCCGCGCCGCGCACCGAGCCGCTCGAAGTTCGGATCCTGCCGTCGACGCGCGAACACGCGATTCGCGGCGACGCGACCGGCGCACCGATCGCCGCGCCGATCGCGATTCCCGAGGGTCGCGCCGACGCGACGTTCGCGGCACCCGCGCCCGGCATCTACGTCGTCGAACTCTTCTCCCCACGCACCGGCCTCGCGCGGCGACGTCCGTTGATGGTCAGCGCCGTCGCACTTCGCACCGTCGTCGTCGCGGACCGTGCCTTCGCGCTCGTCGAACGCGACGACGGCACGGCGCCGACTCCACTCGCCGACGCCGACGTGACCTGGATCGTCGAACACCCCGCCGTCGACGACGCCGACGCCGACCGCGAACACACGACCACACTGCGAGCGACGACCGATGCCGACGGCATCGCACGGGTCGTGCTGCCAACCCGCACGCGCGCCATCGGCGTGTCCACCGTCACCGACTTCGGGTCGGCGTTCCTCCGCGCCGAGACGAAGCAAGCAACCGACAGTGACACGCAACGCGACGTCCAGTCGATCGTCGACTGCCGCCTCGATCGCACCCGGCACCGCCCCGGCGAGACCGTGCATGGCCGCTTCGTCGCGCGACTCTGGCACACCGACGCCGAACTCGGCCGACGCCTCGCGATCCCGAGCGACACCGAGTACCGCGTCGTCCTGCGCCAGAAATCGCGCGTGATCGCGCAGACGATCGGGCGCACCGACGACGACGGCGTCGGCACGTTCACACTGCCGACTCCAACCGACGCGATCGACGCGATCGCGAACGTCCACATCGAGTGGGTCGACACGTCGCTCCCGCAGCCAACGTCGAGCAGCGCGAGCACACGACTGACGACGTTCCGACCGCCGCCGCTCCGCATCGAGCAACTGGACCCGGGTCCGTTGCGCGCCGACGCTCCGACCCCGATCACGCTGAAGGTCTCCTACCCGACCGGGATCCCGGCCGCGCACGTTCCGGTGTGGTTGAGCGCGAAGCTCCGCGCGTTCGAGGATGTCGTCCGAACGCGCAGCGACGCGACCGGCCGCGTCCACGTCGCGCTGGACGCCGCATCTCTGCCCAGTGCCGACGGCGCTGCCGTCGGCCTCGGCGCCGACTGGACAACCGTCTCCGGACTCGAATGGTCGCACTGGTCGTGGCCGATGCCGGCGGACGACGCCCGCGCCGCGGTGCGAACGCGACCGGCGAACCGCGGTGCCGAGTTGGCGATCGACGACACGGCGACCGCCTGCGTCGGCACACCACTGCGAATTCGCGCCCGCGGACGACCCGGCGGAACCGGCATTCTCGTCGTCGAAGGGCCACCGCAGCCGGTCGCCGCACGCGTCGTCTTCGACGCCGACGGCAACGCGCAATGGTCGCCGACGCCGACGGACGCATGGTGGCCGCACGTCGTCGTCCACCTCTCCGATCACGATGCACGTTTGCCGATCCCGATCGCGCGCCGCGATTCGGTCGCATCGCTGACGCTCTCGACGCCGGAGCGAACGTTCCGCGCCGGTGACTCGGTGACGCTCGAGTTTCGCGCGCTGCGCGCCGACGGCGGGCCCGCGGCCGACGCGAACGTCGCCATCGCGATCGTCGAGGCCGGCGTCGCAGAGCGATTCGGCGACGTCGTGCGGAGTTGGTCGCGGTCACTCGCGCCGATCTCGCACTCCCGATCGCACACGACCTCCGCCCTGCCGCTCGCATCGCCAGTCCAACCGATCGGCGACCTGATGCTCGACGGTGGGCTGTTCGTCGCGCATCGCGACGCGTCGAGCCTGATCGGTCTCGGCGGCGAGGACAATTCGAGGGAGAGCGCGTTCAGCTCGGAGCGGTGGCGAACGCCGCTCGATCACGACCGCACGACGCTGCACTTCGACGGCGCGCTTCGCACCGACGCGAACGGCCGCGCCGTCGTCCGCGTGCGACTGCCCGACACCGAATCCAGTTGGCGAGTCGCCGCATCCGCCATCGCTCGCGGAGACGTCGACTCTGCGGAGGTCGTCGCGGACCTGCGCGCCGTGCAACGGCTGGCGGTCCGTCCGCGATTGCCTCGCACGCTGCGCGCCGGCGATCGACTCGTCGGTCACGTGGAGATCGACGTCGAACGCGCAACGATGCCCTCGGGCACTCCGGAGCTGCGCGTCGAGGCGGATCGGATCTCGGCGCGTCCGACGCGACCGACCGCGGGTCCCGACGCGGCGACGAAGCGCGCGTTCGAGGCGAACGTGGCCGTCGTCGCCGAATCCGGAACGCGCGAAGCGACCGTCACGACGACGGTGACGCTCGGGGCCGAGTCGCGCACGGTGCAGACGGCGATCGCGATCGTCGAAGCGACGCCGCGGCGAGCGCCGACCGACATCGCGTCGACGGGCGTTTCCGTGACACGGACGCTCGAGCGCGTCGACTTCGTCACCGGCCTCGATCGCGACGAGATCCAACGTCGCGAAGTCGATCGTGCGACCGCCGGTGTGCTGCACGAGATCGAGCTGACCGTCACGGCGGACGAACTCCGCGAGTCGGTCCGCGTCCGGTGCCCGTTGCCGAGCGGCTTCGTCCTCTACGCGCCGGCAGCATCGGTCGAAGCCGACGACGACGCGTTCACGATCCGTGTCGGTCAGCTTCCGCCCGGTGCGACACGAACGTTCCGCGTGCTCGTCGTCCCGGGGTTCGCCGGCAACGTCGCGTGGCCGGCGGTCACGATCGCGATCGGCGACGGTGTTCCCGAGGCGGTCGGCGCAACCGACCATCGGCTCTCGATCGATGCGCCGACCGACGACGACCCGACGACGACGATCGAGATGCTGGGTGACGAGCGCCTCGCGGGCAGCGTTCGATCGGCCTCGAACCGCTTGGCCGCGGCCGACTCCGACATCGCGCGGATCGCCGCGCTGAACGTCGTGATCGGCTTGCCGGGCGACGGCGGTCGTGCCGTGCTGCGCGAACATTCGGACGAACTGGTCCGCGCCGGTGGTACGGCGGCGGAGTTCGTCGCGACGACGTTCGCCGACGAACTCGCGAACGCCGAGACGGCCTTCGACGAACGTCGCGCGTCGCCGTTGCAGTTGGCCGTCTTGCTGCGACATGGCGACGTCGCCACGGATGCGGCTGCGCGCGCGCGATCCCTCGCGATCGTCGATGCGGTACTCGACCCGAACACGCGGCATCCGATCGCCCCGGGAACGCTGTGGCGCCTGCAGGTCCCGCAGACGTTCGCGAGGGTCTGGCAC
>JAEYTU010000302.1 GCA_023433825.1 Planctomycetota bacterium | reverse complement strand
ACCGTCGCCGAGGCGTGCCGCCGTCACGGCCGGAGTTCGACGTCAGCGACCGAGCGCCGGGCGCGCCGCGAAGTGTCGCGGCGCAGCGGCGTCACCCGCGCTTGCCGCCGCTCGCGGCGCGTTCCGCTTCCTTGTCGGAGCGCTTCTCGGCGGCTTCCTTCGTGCGATCGATCGGCAATGCGGGCGTCGTGCGTACGCGTGCAGCCGCGTAGCCCTTGCCCATCTTCTTGCGCTTGAACTTGCCCCGCAGGGGGCCTCCCGACTTCCGCTTTGCTTTGGCCATGGGTCACGTGCCGGCGCGTCGCCGGGAATGGATCACTTCTTCTTCTTGTCCTTGCTGACGGTCTTCGGGCGCTCGAGGTGCACCTTGACCGACTTGCGGACCATGACGTAGCCGTTCCGGTGGCCCGGCACGGCGCCGCGGATGTAGAGCAGGTTGCGCTCGGCGTCGATCTTGACGAGCTCGAGGTCCTGGATCGTCACGCGCTCGACGCCGTAGTGGCCGCACATCCGCTTGCCCTTCGGCACGCCTTTGCTGATCGAGTACTGGCGACCGATGCCACCCACCTTGCGGTGGTGCTTGCTGTTGCCGTGCGACATGCCTTGGCGATGGAAGCCGTGGCGCTTGATCGTGCCGGCGAAGCCGCGTCCCTTCGTCGTGCCGGTGACATCGACGTGCTTGATGTCGGCGAGCGCGTCGACGCGGATCTCGTCGCCCTGCTTGTACGGCGGCAACGCGGTGTAGCGCAGTTCGCGCACGAAGCGCTTCGGCGTCGTTCCGGCCTTCTTCGCATGCCCGATCTCGGGCTGCGTGCAGGGCTTCTCCTTCCGGTTCTTGTCCTTCGCCCCGGGGTGCGTCTCGACGCGCTTGTCGTCGTAGCCGATCTGCAGTGCGTAGTAGCCGTCCTTGACTCGCGGGCGCGTCTGCTTGCCACGCTTGCGGCCGAGGTTGTGGGACGCCGTCCGCTGGTCGTCCGGCAGTTCGGCAATGTCCATCACCTTGACCTGGAGAACCTTGCACGGCCCGGCCTGGACGACCGTCACGGGCACGACTCGTCCGTCCGGTTGGAAGAACTGGGTCATGCCGAGCTTCTTGCCGAGGATTCCGATCGTCATCGCTATCTCCGAGTCACCGTCTCCGAGTCACCAGCTCACCGGCCGAAATCGGGCGGGATGGTTCCGAAAGGGCGCAGCGTTGTAAGGATCGTCACGGTCGCGTGCAAGCGTGCAGCAGCCCGGTCATGCATGAACTCTGACGGCGAGCGCAAGCAACGCGAGCAGCAGCAGCGGGACCGTCAGGGAGAACCCCGGCGTCGCGAACGCCGGCAACGGTCGCTCGGCGCGTTCTCCGGCCGCTCGCAGCGCGGACTCGTGCGGCGACAGCAACGCATCGCGCCAGACGACCGGCTTGCCGCGCGCGCCTGCCGTCGCGGCGAAGCTGCGGCGCAGGAACTGCGGGAACGCAGCCAGCACCGGCAGGTTCGTGTCGGCGAGCCGGAACGCGACGTGCACCGACGGCCGTTCGTCGGCGGTCACGACCGCCAGCGGGCCGTGCTCGGACCAGATCAGCGGCTGACCGGCGGAACCGAATGCGCCGCGGAGCGCACGCGCGATCCGCAGTTCCGACAGGTCGAGCCCGCGCGTGATCGGGTGGTCGCGATCCCAGTCGACGACGGCCGGCTCGTCGACGAAGTCGGCGATCGTCTACGGTGCCTGGCGATCGCGCGTTCCGAACGTCAGCCGCGGGACGGCATCCGCCGGCGGCACGAAGATCCCGCCGTCGACGACCAGGAAGCCGGCCCGCTCGGCGGCGTCGACGACGCGGCCGTTCAGTTCGTCGGCCAGCGTCTCGGCGGCCGCGCGCGCCCACGGGCCGGCTTCGACGTCGGCGAGCAGACCGACGTTCGTCTCGGTGCGTGGCGGCAGTTCGATCCGCACGGTGTCGTCGCGCGGGAACGCATCGGCGGCGTCGGTCAGCGCGACCGTCACGGTTCCACCGTCGGTGCGCTGCAGTTCGAGGCGGAGCGACGCGTCGCCGTCGGCGGACAGCGCCAGCTCCCGCGGCGGCGTCGCGACGACACCACCGGTGGCCGTGATCCGGACGCTCCGCGCAGGGCCGTGATTGGCGATGCGCACGTCGATCGCGACGTCGCGCAGCGGCCAACCGTCGGCGACCGCGATGCCGACGATGCCGACGTTGTGACGTTCGGCGCCGACGATCGACAGCGCGCCGGTGCGCGGCGGGACCGCGTCGCCCAGCCCATCGGTGATCGTCCAGACCGCGATGCGCGAGTCTGCGCTCGGGTCGCCGGCGAGGCGCGCCGCGACGGCTTCGAGATCGAGCGTTCGTCGCCCGTCCGGTGCGGCGGGCACGGCGGCGAGCAGTTCGTCCGCCGTGCCGGCGTGCACCGTCAGGCCGTCGTCACCGGTGCGAACGAGTGCGGCGCTGACGTGCGGCGGCAGCGCCTGCAGCGTGTCGCGAACGCGCGCGACGGCGTCACGCCACGGCGCCCCGTCGTCGGCGGTCAAGCTCGCCGAGTCGTCGAGCAGCACGACGAGCGACGTCGCGCCCGGTCGGCCGGGCAGCGTGGCGCCGGTCGCGGCGACGATCGCAGCGGCGAACGCGACGACGAGCAGCAGGAAGCGCAGCACGTCGAAACGGATCGGGCGCCGGCGGAGTCGCTCGCGTGCGCGCTGCCACTGAGTGAAGTGCGCCGTCAGCAGCGCGCGGCGCGGGCGCGGCGGCCGCTGCAGCCACCACAGCAGCGGGAGCAGCGCGAGCCACGCGAGGTGTTCGGGCGCGTTCACAGCCGCACCGTCCAGCGGCGTTCGAACCAGGCGCCGGCGCGGTAGTCGTCCGACGCAGGGAGCGGGAATCGCACGAGCGGATAACCGGCACCGCGGAACAGCGCGTCTTGGCGGCGCGCGAGCATCCGCAGTTCGTCCTCCAGCGCGCGACGCAGTTCGCCGTCGACGACGAGCGTTTCCTCGCGGCCGGTCTCGGGGTCGAGCAGCCGGACGACGCCGCCGACGTTCGGCAGTTGGTCGTCGGCGATCGACGGAAGCCAGCCCGTGACGGCGCGGCCGTGCAGGCGCAGCAGTCGCAGCGCGGTGACGAACGTGTCCGGCTCGGCGAAGTCCGAGATCCAGCCGAAGCGTCCGAGGAAGCGCTGCTGCAGCGGCAGCGCAGCGAGATCGAGTGGGTCGACGGCGCGGACCGGCAATGTCGCGAGGACGTCGAGCAGCCGTTCGACGGCCGTCGCGCCCTGCAAGGCGACGCAGCGGTCGCTCGCGACGATCCGCAGTCCATCGAGACGGACCAGTGCAAGCCCGCCGAGGATCGCCGCGAGCCGCAGCGCACCGACGCGGCGCGGCGGTCCGGCGTCCATGCTCGGCGAGACGTCGATCAACAGCGTGGCCGTGCGGCGGTCGTCGTCCTCCAACTGCTTCAGGAACAGCTCGCCGGTCCGCGCATAGACGTTCCAGTCGAGCATGCGGAGGTCGTCGCCATGCGTGTAGGCGCGGTGCTGTGCGAACGTCCCGCCATGGTCGGCGTGCTTGCGGCGTGCGCGCGCCTCGAGGTCACGCGCGCCGCGGATTCGCGGAGCGTCGCGGAGGATCGTCGACAGCATGCGCCGGAACTCCGGCGGGAACGGCGGCGGCGGCCGGAGCGGCGTCGACGGCGGCTTCGTCATCGTCCGCCCGCGGGTCGGCGTTCGGCATCGAGCCGATGCAGCAGATCGAAGTAACGCTGGACGAACGGGCGCTCGACCGGCAGCACCGTGCGCGCGCGAAGGGCCTCCTCTTCGCGCCGCGCGAACTCCGGCGCCGCGGGATCCGGCGGCCGATCGGGACGACCGGCCGACGGCCGCGCGGGTGCCGGTGCAGACGGTGGCGGCGCGCCCCGTTCGGCCACGCGCGCGAGTTCCTTGCGCGATGCACCGTCGCCGACGAACTCGGGCACGACGAACTCGTCGACGACCGGCAGTTCGAGCAGCGGCTTCTGCGCGCCCTCCGCGGGATCCTGGCGCGGCGGGGACTCCGGCGGCGGCTCGGCGGTGTCGGGCGGCGGTGGCTCCGGCGGTGGTTCCGACGGTGGCGAGTTCGACGGCGACGGCGTGTCTCCGGAGTCGGGGGTGTCGTCGCTGCCTCCGGATGGCCCTTCGCCGTCGCCGTCCCCAGCGCTGCCGCCGGCCGATGGGCCATCGGGACTCGGCGTGTTCGGCGGCAGGATCGGCGCGAACATCTGCAGCAGGAACAGCAGCACGACGACCGGCACGAGATAGCGCAGCCAACCGAGTTCGATCCGTGCGAACCGCCGGTGCGTGTCGGGCGGCAGTCGCGCGATCTCACCGGCCAGGTCGCGCGACAACCATGCGGCGAACGCCGGCGGCGCGGCCGTCGTCAGACCGAGGTAGGTGCGCAGCCGATCGCGCAGACGCAGACTCGCGTCGACGACTTCGATCGGCGCCGCGGTGCGAACCCAGGCCAGGCACGCGACGAACGCGAGCCACGCGACGCCGACGACGGTCGCGATCGTCACGATCGGGACGCCGATCAGCGTCAGCCGCGGCAGTGCGACGAGGATCAGCAGAACGACGGCGACGACCAACGCGCGGCTCGCGAGCAGGCTCACGACCCGCATGACGCGATGCCGGCCGCGCAGTCGCGAGACGAAGCGATCGATCGTCGGCTCGTTCGCCATTCGCGTCCCTCGCCGCAGCGCGGCGCGCTGGGTCAGTTGCCGCCGGGGCCGGTGGTCTTCGCCTCGGTCTTCTCGGGATCGGTGGTCTTCTCGGGCGTGCCGGTCTTCTCCGGCGTGCCGGCCTTCTCGGGATCACCACTGCCGGGCTTCTGCGCCTCTGCCGGCGCCGCTTCCTTCGGCGGACCTTCGGCAGGCGCACCTTCCTTCGGCGGATGCTCCTTCGGCGGATTCTCCTTCGGCGGATTCTCCTTCGGCGTCTCCGAAGGCGCCGCCGGCGCGCCTTCCTTCGGTGGCCCTTCCTGCGGCTGCGTCGGCGCGACCGGTGGTTCGAACAGATCCTTCGGATCGCGCTCGTACGGCGTCACGTCCCATTCGCTGATCGCGAACAGGTACTTCGAGCTCTCGGCCTTCGCGTGGTACTCGGGCTTGTCGGCGATCTTCTTGCCGACGACGAGGCGATGGACCTTGCCGTCCTCGGTTTCGGCGGCGACCTCGAACTCCCCGGGTTCGAGCCCGGCGACGTTCGGATCGACGCCCTGCAGCGGTTGCAGGAAACGTGCGGCGCGCAACACGGCGAAACGCGAGACGAGGTTCGTCACCTCTTGCTGCTTGATCGGACCGACGCCGTCGGGGGCCTTCGTCGCCTTCCATTGCGGCGACGTCGGGTTCGCCGGATCGGTCGACGTCGCGCCTTCGCGCGAGAACTCGACCGAACCCTTCGGATTGCGCAGCGTGAACGTCTTGACCTTGCCGGTCTCGAACTCGTGCAGCGTCTTGTCGACCCAGTCGTCGGCCTTGATCGACAGCGACCAGTTCGTCGCCTCCAACGCGTCGTAGAGGACGACTTCCTTGTTGTCGGTGCGGCGGACGAAGTAGCCCTTGACGACGTCCTCGCCCCATTTCCCGCCGCTCGCGTCCTTGCCGACGATCAGTTGCGCGACCGGCTTCTGCTCGAGCGTCAAGCAGTGCACGGTCATGCCGGTCGCCTCGGTCAGGTTGCGTTCGGCGAGTTCCTCGTCCTTCGCCTGTGCGAGGATCAGCTTGTCCGCGTCACGGCGAATGCGCTTGACGTGGTCGAGGATCTTCGTCGCGACGTCCTCGGGCGCGTTCGGACGGACCGGCAACCCGGCCAGCGGGCCTTCCGCGACCGTCCACGCATCGCCGTCCTTCGCGAGCACGAGCCGATCGAGCGCCGGCTTGCCGTCCTCGCCGACGACCGGCTTGCCGTCGTCGCCCTTCTTCGCCTGCTGCAGGACGACGTAGGCAACGGTCTCGGGATTGAAGCCCTCGAACAACAGCGGGATCGAGTCGTACCGCGTGAAGCGGATCCCTTCGGTCAGCAACGTGTACGTCGTCGGCACGGCGAGGCCGGCCGCGACGATGGCCAGGATCAGATTCGTGCGCATCTTCAGTTCCCCGTGGAGGCCAGGAAGGTCTGCTTCTGGGCGCGCCGCACGAGCGACACGACCATCCAGATCACCAGCAGCGCGATCGGCGGAACGAGGACGTTCGTCCACTGGATCCACTTCACGCGTCCCTTGAGTCGCTGCGAGTACTGCGCGAGCGATTCGTCCGGCGCGCGCGCGCCGAAGTCGAGTTGCTTGGCGACGACGTCCTTGTTGCGCAGCTCGAGCAAGTCGACGTCCTCGGCGAGGACGTCGAGCAGGTTGCTGAAGAACAGCGGCGCCATGGCGCTGATCGGCCCGCCGAGTTGCTGGTAGGCACCGGTCGTCAGGTCGT
>JAEYTU010000406.1 GCA_023433825.1 Planctomycetota bacterium | reverse complement strand
AGTCGGGGTCGTTCGTCATTCGCTGGATGCGCGCCTGCGTCGCCGCGTCGATCGTCATGCCGGCCATCGCCTCCAGCGCGGTGCGCCGGACGCGCGTGTCGGTCGAGTCGAGCATCGGCAGCAGTGCCCGCGAGGCCGCCGCGTCGAGTCCGGTGACGAGCCGAATCCCGATCGCACGGCGATCGGCGAAGCGGTGCATCAGCAGTTCCTCACGAATGCACGGGACGGCGGCCGCCCCCATCGCGCGCAGCTCGGCTTGCGCCGCGTCGAGTTTCGGGTTCTCGGCCTTCGCCGCCGACTTCAAGAACTCCGCTTCGTCGTAGTCGCGGTTGTCGAGGTGGAAGAGGACGTCGCGGACGAGCATCTGCGCGAGTCGGTAGGCGGTCGCCGGATCGGCGGCGAGTGCGTCGCGCGCGGCGGCGAAGGCCGGGTCGCCGGCGCGGTAGAGCCGTTCGGCCTCGACGAGGCGCGGAACGGCGTCGGCGGCGACCTGCGGACGATCTGGTTCGTGTGGGGCAGGGCGTGCGACACCCCCGCAGGCCGTCAGCACGAACAAGACCATCAGCGAACGACACGACATGGCCGCGGAACATACCGTCGGTACCTTCCGCGCAACCATGGTCGAGATCCGGATCGCCCCGATCGAATCGGCACGTCGCTTCCTCGACATCCAGCGCGCGTTCTATCGCGACGATCCGCACTACGTGCCGCCGCTGACGCACGTCGAGCGGTGGCAGGTCGACCCGCGCCGCAATCCATTCTTCGAGCACGCCGAGGTCGGCCGCTTCGCCGCGTTCCGCGGTCGCGAGGTCGTCGGCCGCGTCAGCACGACGCGCGACGCGCTGCACGACGAGTTCCACGGCGATCGCGTCGGGTTCTTCGGTCACTTCGAAGCCGCCGACGAACGTGTCGCCGCGGCGCTGCTGACGCATGCCGCCGACTGGTTGCGGGCGCGGGGCGCGCAGTCGCTGCGGGGCCCGGTCGATCTGTCGACGAACTATCGCTGCGGCCTGCTCGTCGAAGGCGAGCCCGGGCCACCGCGACTGTCGATGCCGTACAACCCGCCGGCCTACGCGCAGTGGATCGAGGCGTCGGGACTGACGAAGGCGAAGGACCTGCTCGCGCTGCGGATGCGCCAACGCGACCTGCAGATCGACCGAATGACGCGGATCGTCGAACGCCTGCGGAAACGTTCGCGCGTGACGATGCGCCCGCTCGACCTGTCGAACTTCGACGCCGAGGTCGAGGTGCTGTGGGATCTGTACCACCGGATCTGGGAGCGCAACTGGGGCTTCGTCCCGATGTCGAAGGGTGAGTTCCGCGCGCAGGCGAAGGACTTGAAGGGCTTCGTCGTGCCGGCGATGGCGCCGATCGCGTTGCTCGACGGCAAGCCGATCGCGTTCGGCATCGGCCTTCCCGACGCGAACGTCGGCATCCGCGCCTGCAACGGGCGACTCTTCCCGTTCGGCTTCCTGAAGTTCCTGCGTGCGATGAAGCACGTGCATCGGATCCGCGTGCTGACGCTGGGGATCGTCCCCGAGCACCGAACGACCGGCGTCGATTCGCTGCTCGTCCACGAGATCATCGTTCGCGGGATCGAACGCGGCTTCGACGAGTGCGAGTGCAGTTGGGTGCTCGAGGACAACGTCCCGATGCTGAAGCCGCTGCGCGACATGGGCGCGCAGGAGTACCGCCGGTATCGGATCTACGAGAAGGCGCTGTAGCCGCGTCGCTTTCGCTTTGTCGGGAGAAGTGAAACAAAGGTGCCAGGCACCTTTGTTTCACTTTCCCGGAGGAAGTGCCGCTCGCTCCGCGGCGGCCAGCTCCTGACGAAGGCTCTCGACGCGCGGGTCGGCCGGGTCGACGCCGAGTTCGAGCGCCTTCGCCAGTGCCGTCTGCGCACCGGCGAAGTCACCGAGCCGCGTCCGCACGTGGCACAGATTCGCGTGAAGTTCCGGCGACGCGCCGGCCACGCCCTCGAATCGCTCCAGCACGGTGCGCGCTCGCTCGAACTCGCCAGCCGTCGCCAGCGCGGCCGCGAGCGCGTTTCCGATCGTCGCGTCGGCCTGCTTCACGAACGCCGCATCGAACCACCGGCGTGCGGCCTGCGGCGCGCCGGCTGCCAGCTCGACGGCGCCGCGCGCCAGCAGCGCGTGCGCATCCGTCGTCCCCGCCGCGATCGCCGCATCTAGCCAGCGCCGACCGGCATCGGCGTCGCCGTCCCGCGCCGCGAGGATGCCCGCATAGATCCGCGCGTCGTTGCGATCCGGCGCCAGCGCCAGCGCTTGGCGCAGCAGATCGAACGCGTGCGCCGTCTGCGCTGCCTCGACCTCCGCCACCGCGCGGCGGATCAGCCGATCGGCGAGCCCCGCGCGCGAGATCGACGCCGATGCCGGCGCCGCGGCCGCCGGCGGAACCTCCGCCTCGGTGCGCAACCCATCGCGATCTCCGGCACTGCGCGCACCAGCCAGGAAACCCGTGCCCCAGTCCTGCGTCTCGTCGCCGAGGCGAATGGACCCGAACTGGAACGGCCGCCGGATCCCGAGCAGCCGCTCCATCCCGCGCCGCCGTTCCTCCGCCAACCACGTCGCGTCGAGGCGGCGCGGCGCGACCATGACCATCAGTTCGACGTCCTGCCGCTGCTGCACCGTGCTGCGAAACAACTGCCCGAGCAGCGGGATCGACGACAGGAACGGGATCCCGTTCAACGTCTCCGAACTGCGCGTGCTGCGCAGACCGCCGACGACGACTGCCTGCCCATCCGGCACGCGCACCGTCGTCGTCGTCGTCCGCGTCGACAGGATCGGCTCGTTCTGCAGTCCGTCCGGCGTCACGACCGTGCCGGTCTGCTCGGTCACCGTCGGCGTGACCGAGATCGTGATCATCCCGTCCTTGCCGATCTGCGGCGTGACGGCGATCGAGATGCCGGCCTCGACGAACCGAATGTCGAACTGCGTTCGCAGGCCGCCCTGCGAATCGATGATCTCGCGCTCGATGACCGGGATCTGATCGGTCACGGCGATCGTCGCCGTGCGGTTGTTCATCGTCGAAACGCGCGGACTCGACAGCACGCGAACCTGCCCCTGCGAACCCAGCGCATCGACGAACGCCGAGAACGATCCCGCCTTCAGCAATCCGAAGTTCATCGCCGTGCCGCCCGACGCCGCGGTCTGCCCGAGGATCGCACCGCCCGGCAGCGTCCCGGCCTCGTTCGTGTTGAAGAACCCAGGCAGCAGCGCCCAGTTGACGCCGAGGCGGAACTCGTCGTCGAGGCGAACTTCGAGCACGCGCGCTTCGAGCGAGACCTGCGCCGTCAGCCGCTCGAACAGATGTCCGAGGTAGTCGCGAACGCGCGCGACCCCCTGCGGCGTCGCGTCGACGTGCACGGTCCCCGCCGTCGGATTCAGCACCGCAGTGCCACGCTCGCCGAGGATCTCCTGCAGGTCGGTCGTCAACGCGGCCCAGACGTCGACGACCTCGCCGCCGTCCCCGCCGCTCGCCCCGCTCGCCCCGGACGTCCCGCTCGCGGCGCTGATCGCATTCGCCAGCAGATCGACGTCGAAGATCCGCCGTTCGCGCGGCGCGACGATCAGGAAGTCGCCCTCGTACCGATACGCGAGGTCGAGCGACTGCATCATGACCTCGAACGCGTGCTCGACCGTCGTGCCCTTGATGTCGAACGTCGCCGTGCCGGTGACCGTCGGGTCGACGACCAAGTTGACGTTGCCGTCCTTGAACAAGGTCAGCAGAAGGTCCTGCACCGGCGTCGCGCGCGCGCTGAGCGCCGCGAGCGGATTGCCGCGCACCTGCGCCGACAGCGGCACCGGCAGCGGCACGACGACCATCGGTTCGTAGGCGAGCGCCTGCGGTTGCGGTTCGAGCGACGCATCCTGCCGGCGCGACGAGCCGAGCGGTGCCGCGCACGCGGACAGAGCGAGAACGAAGACGACGGTCGCGGCGATCGAGCGCATGGCGGAGGGACTTCTGCTGACGGAGCGGATCGGACGGGAGTGGATGCGTGACATCGGTCAGTGCCCCCGCGGCGCGACGGCGCCGATGCGGAACGTGCGCGAGCCGAGCACGGTCGCGAGGGTCACCGAGTCGCTGGTGATCGCGACGACGCGGCCGGCTTGGACGACGTCGCCGACGCCGACGACGCGGCCGTCGACGACGGCACGCTTCGCCGATCCGGCGACGAACACCATCGAAACGTCGACGACCGGCTCGTCGGCTGCCGCAGCACTCGGGCGAACCGGCGCGGCTTCGACGACGGCATTCCGACCGGAACGGCGAACGTCTTCGACCTCGGCGAGCTTCGGCGCCGGTGCGAACACTTCCCTGACCGGGGCGGTGTCGGAGAACGAACCGAAGCGTGCGAGCAGATCGAATCCGGGCTGCGCGCCGGACTCCGACGTCACGTCGACGTCGACGTCGACGGACGGATCCACCGCGCCGTCGGCGTCGGTGTCGGCGAGCGGCGCGGCGGTCGACGACGACGTCGTCGATCCGCCGAACGTCGACACGATTCCCGAGACGGCGACTGCGGCGCCGACGCCGAGCAGCAGCAGAGCGAACACGAGTCGTCCACGTCGTGCGGCGTTCACTTGTCGTCCTCCGCGTGGTGGTGCGCGACGACGACGATCTCGGCGTCGATCGAGCCGTCCTCGAACGCCTGCAAGCTCGTCGTGTGCACGACGAGGACGCGCGGTTGGCGTTCGATGCCGGCGACGAAGCGGGTCAGCGCGGTCAGCGTGCCGAACCCGAGGATTCGGTACGCCTGCCGGCCGAGCTGTGCGCTCTTCGGCGCCTCGATCCGCGTGACCGACACCGCGCTCCCGCGCGCGAGCTCTTCGAGGGACGCCAAGACCTCCGCGACGCCAGCCGTCGGTGGGATCGCGACGGCGACACGTTCGCCGGCTCCGACAGCGGCATCGGGCGCCATGGCGGTCGCAGGCTCCGAACGCGACATCCGCGCGCGCACCGCGCGTTCGGCCTCGTGCTGCTCGATGCGGAGCTGCAGCGAACGTCGCGCTTCGCGCAGGTCGCGGACGTCGGCCTCGATGGCATGCCACCAGCCGAACGTCGCGACCGGCGCACCCGAACCGACGATCACGGCCACGGCCACGACGGCCGTACGGGAACGAAGCACTCTCATCGCGCGGCCACTCCCTTCCAACGCGCGGCGACCTCGAACCGGACGACACCGGCCGAACCCGCCGTCGACTCGACGACCTCCCGAACGTCGGCGAGGTACGCCGCCTCCGCGAGCTTCCGGCGGAACGCGCTGACGCGGTGCAGCGCGCTCGCGCGCGACTCGGCGACCGACGTGCAGCGAAGGACGACGCCGGTCTCGGCGTCGGTGCGGAGTTCCTGCACCGTGACGCCCTCGGGAACGGCGTCCGCGATGTTCGCCATCAGCAGGCTGACGACCCGGCGCTTCGACAAGATCTCGCGC
>JAEYTU010000378.1 GCA_023433825.1 Planctomycetota bacterium | reverse complement strand
GCGTAACTTTGGATAGCAAAGTATAAGTCGAAAAAAGGGGCCGGCGTCAGGCCGGCGACCAGCCCGGGCCGGGGGCGTCGCGTCGCGTGCGCGCCGGTGAGACCTTCGCGTCCTGCAGCACGCGTTCGAGCTCGGAGAGGTACTGCAGGAACTGCTTCCGCCCCTCCGTCGAGAGCCGCACGAGCGTCCGCGAACGCGGACCCTCCTGGTTCTTCCACAGCTCGACGATCTCGGCTTCGTGCAGCGCGGCCAGGTGCCGCGCCAAGTTGCCGTCGGTCAGCTCGCACAGTCCCTTCAGTTCCGGGAACAGCACGCCTTCGCCGCGATTCAGCAACGCGACGAGGATCCCGAGTCGCGCCTTCTCGTGCAGCAGCCGATCGAGCCCTCCGTACGCATGTGGTGCGTCGACCTTCGAGTCGCCCTTCGTGTCCTGCTTCCGAACCGTCCGCCCACCGTCACCGCGCATCGTTCCGCTCCAGGTCGAGGTGCAAGACCAGCGCCGCCGCGAGCTGGCCGATTCCGAACGTCATGCCCATGCCGAACGGCGCCGGCAGCGGCTCGCGGAGTCCTGGCGTCAGCAGCAGGAATCCAGCGACCGCATAGAACGCCGCGACGAAACCCATTCGGCGCGGCAGGAACGGTCGCGACGCGAACAACGCGAGCGCGAACCAGAGTGCCCAGAGTGCTGGCAGCAGGGTCGCGGCCGGAGCCGGCATCGCGAGCATGACCGGCGTCGCCGCGGCGCCGATCGCCAGGGCCGGCGCGAGTTGCGCCAGCGCGGCGGCCGTTTGTCGGCGTCGGAGCCGGTCGTCGTGCCGGATCGCTCGAATCAGCAGGTCGCCGGCCGCCGTCGCGGCAGCGATCGCTGCGACGACGATCCAGAACGTCGCGAACTCGGCGACGTCCGCAGGCGGTGCCCACGTCGTCTGAAGGACCGCTGCGCCGATCGCCATCAGCCCGGTCGCGGCCGTCGGCAACGCCCGATAGCCGCGATAGACCTCGCTCCGCAGCACCTGGGCATGGATCGCGCGGAGCTGGTCGAGGGCGTCGTCGAGGCGCATGGCGCGGGACTTTATCAAGCAAAGCAGCGCGGTCAAACGGTCGGTGTTCGCAACACCGGACGATTCTCGCGCCGACGTCAGTCCTCGGTGCGCGCCGCGAGCCCCGCCGTCTCCGGAGTCTTGCCGGCCGCGTCGTACATCCGGACGAACGCACGCGCCTCGTCCGCATCGACGGTTCGCAGCGGTTCGACCCACGACGGCGGCACGCTCTGGTAGCGGACCCACGCGACGACGAGGACCTTCGGCGCGTCGGCCGCGAGCGGAATCTCGAAGTGCACGACGTCACCGCCAGCCGCGAAGTCGGGGTCGCCGTCGACGCCGACCGGCGCCGTCTCGAGCGCATGCGGACCGTCGCTCTTCCAGCCCTTCGGCAACAGTCGCGTGTCCTTGCCCATCTTCGACATTCGCGTCAGGAACGTCGTCGGCTCGCCGTCAGGATCGACCGGCACGCATTCGTAGACGACGACTTGGTCCTCACGCTCGACGACGTCGTGGTGCTCGATCCGGCGTTCGTCGGCGACGCCGGTGATCCGACCGTCCGCGTCGAAGCCGCCGCTGCGGAACAGCACGTCGCGTCCGGCACGCACTTCGACCTGCAGCCACGCGCGCCGGGCCGGATAGCCGGTCGGAAACTTGTGTCCGGTCAGGTTCTCGATCGCGACGTCGAACGCGAGCTTGCCGTCGGCTCGCCGCGGCGCGGAGATCGTCAACTTCGTCGTGTGGTCGAGCAGTTGGCGCCGCGTGATCGTCGCGTTTCGCGCGAGCGCCTCCGGCGAGGCCGTCACGCCGAGTTCCTTCGCGTTCGCACGCAGCAGATCCAGCATGAACGCGTTGCCGCCGGCGAAGACGTGCGCCGCGTAGTCGGGACGCACCGGAATGTTGAACTCGCGTCCGCCGGGATTGCGCGCGATCCGCACGCCGCCCTGGTTCGGCATGTGGCACTGCTGACACGTGCGCGACGTCTCGGTCGCGCCGGCCTCGTCGTTGAACACGCTGTTGCGCCATTCGAAGTACGGCGTCTGCTCCGGGAACGGCTTCCCGGCGTGGTGGGTGACCAGCGTGTGGCACGCCGCACACAGCGCCGACTTCGAGATGTGTGCGCCGTGCGCCGCCGTGTAGCCCGAGTGCATCGTCATCGGCTGCGACGCGGGATCCTCGTACGGTCCGAAGATCGTCCGACCGCGCGCAATCTGCAGATTGCCGGAGAACGTCTTGTCGGTGCCGAGCCCATCCGCTTGCGCTTGATGGCAGACCGTGCACGACACGCCGTCGCGCGCGAGCGGATCTGCTGCCGCGGCTTCGATCGTCGGCGACGGCAGGCCGCCGAGCTTCGCCGTGTGATGCGCCATCGGCGCATGGCATTTCAGACACAGCGACGTGACTTCGTGCGCGCGTTGCGGATTCGCGCTCGCTTCCTTCGCGACCTGCGCGCGCCAGTACGGGTCGCGGAACGAGTTCGCCATCATCGTCGCCTGCCACAGGCCGTGCGGTGAGACGTCGTCACCGGTCGGCGAGCGCATCGCCATCGCGTTCGGCGACGCCGAGTGGCACATCGCGCAGCCGTCGCCGGTCGCGAAGACCTCGTTGGCGCCCGACGGCGTGACCGGTCCACGCCACGACGGTCCGGGTCCGAGCGGCTGCAGCGTCGAGGGCCGAGGGTCCTGCGGCGTCGCGGCCGCGAACACGAAACACGCGAACGGGATCGGCAGCAGCGCGAGCATCGCGCGAGACATCGGGCGCATTGGAAAAGACCGTAGTGGTTCGCGTGGGCGCGGGGAACGACCGAGTCGGCGTCGTTCGGGCGCGTTCAGCCGCCGTGGCGCAGAACGCCGGCGAGTGCGATCTCGAAGAGTCCGGGTTCTCCCGCGCCACACGACATGTAACGCACGATGCCGAGTCGATCGACGACGACGAGCGTCGGCACGCCGGCGATCCGATAGGCGTCGTTGTTCGCGCGCGTCGCCGAGATCACGAGCGGGTAGTTGAGCTGCATGTCGCGATGGAAGTCCTCGACGTGCGCCGGGTAGTCGGCCGCAGCGAGCGGTCGCACGGCCTTCTTCTCGGAGACGTCGTAGCCGTAGTCCTCGATCCGGCATGGCCCCAGCACGACGACGTCGTCTGGGTGCGCCTTCTGCACGGCGACGAGCTTCGGCATCGCGTTGCGGCACGGCTCGCACCACGGCTGCCAGAAGTCGAGGACGACGATCTTGCCGCGCAGCGCCGGGAACGGGTCGCCGTCGGGACCGAGTTCGCCGTCGACCTTGCCGCCGACCCAGTGATCGACGCGCAGCGCCGGCGCCGGCTTGCCGAGGAACGGCGCGACCGCGGCGAGGTAGCGGCGCTGGTTCGCGTCGACGGCCGACGCGCGGTTCGTCGTCGTCGCCGGCTGTTCGAGGAACGTCCGCACCATCGCCGCGCCGTCGTCGAAGCGCCCGTGATGCACGTCGATCGCCAGCTGCGCGAGCACGGCCCACGCCTGACTGTCGGGGTACGTCTCGGGTGCCTCGCGGATTCCTGCGACGAGCTTCTCGGCCGCTGCGACGTCGCCGTCCTTCAGCCGTGCGACGACGCGGAACGTCGTCGCCGCCGTGCGACATTCGGGCGCCGGATCCGCCGCGAGGGTGTCGAGGTGGGCGTCGAGCGCCTTCCAGTCCCCGAGCGCGATCAGCGTCCGCGGGTAGTAGCTCGCGCGGATCGTCGAGCCGCGGCGCGCGCCGGCGGCGTCCTCGGCGGCGATCGTCGTCTTCATCCAACGTGCTGCGAGTGCGTCGTCCTTCGCGTTCATCGCCGCGATGCACAGCGCGTGCAACGTGCGCAGGTCGGGCGTCTTCGCGTCGCCGGCGGCGATCGCCTTCGCGTAGGTCTCGGCGGCCGCGCGATAGTCGCGATTGGCCTCGTGCAGCCGTGCCAGCGAGCCGAGCGAGGTCACCGTCAACC
>JAEYTU010000354.1 GCA_023433825.1 Planctomycetota bacterium | reverse complement strand
CGCGAGCGTCGCCGCGTACCGCTCACCCTGGACGACCGAGACCTGGAACGCGCGATACGTCAACGCCGGCACGAGTTGTCCGCGCAGGACCTGACCGTGGATCGCCGCGTCGACCGCGAGGTCGGTGCGCAGCAGCCCGAGCCCGTAGTGGCGCCGGTCGAGCGTCGGGTTGCGCGCCGACAGATCGGCGACCGTGTTCAGCAGCAACGCCTTGACGTCCAACGCCGTCCACTGCGGATTCGCGCCGCGCACGACCGCCGCCGAGCCGGCGACCATCGGCGCCGCGAAGCTCGTCCCGGTCAGTCCCGACGACACCGACGTCGTGTCGATCTGCGCCGAGCGAATGCCGACCCCGCACGCGACGAGGTCGGGGAAGTGCCGGTCGGGGTCGCCGGGCAGCGGGCCGTACGACGATCCGACGTGGACCGCGTGCGTGTTCGGGTGGACGGCGCCGACGGCGAGTCCGTTCACGTTCGCCTGACTGAACGCCGTCGGCAGCACCGGCTGGCCGGGGACGAAGTTCCCGGCCGACGTGACGACGAGGACGTCGAAGTAGAACGCCAGCGTGTCGGTCGCGATCTGCGGCTGGCTCAGCGGATCCGGGCTGCCGCCGTAGCTGTGATTGACGACGCCGATGCCGAGCGTGAATCGGTCGGCGGCGATCTGCTGCAGCGCCAGCACGGTCGTCAGGTCGTCGGTGAACAGCGTCGCGCCCTGCGTGATCTTGTACGAGGCGATCGACGCCGCCGGCGCGAAGCCGTGATCGCTCGCGAACGGGAATCGCACCCCCCAATCGCGACCAGCGGCGATCGCCGCGACGCCGGTGCCGTGGCCGTTCTGATCCTCGGTCTGCCCGGGACTCGCGATCCCGTAGGCGGCGACGACGCGACTGCGCGCCGGTGTCGCGCCGTCGAGGAATGCCGGATGAACGGCGTTCGTGCCCGCCGAGACGAGGTCGAGGCCCGAGTCGAGGATCGCGATCGTCGCACCGGCACCGAACAGCCCGTTCACCTGTTGCACGCGATCGACGTCGTGGTTCGACGCGTTCGTCGCACCGGCGACGTGCGCTTCGTGGCGACGATTCGGCGCGACGTCGACGACGCCCGGCAGCGTGGCGAGCATCGCGACACGCTCGGGGTCGATCCGCACGGCGAGGCCAGGAACGAGCCACAGTTCTGCGACGACGGTGCCACCCATGTGCTCGATCGCGGCCGCGACCGGCGCGAGCCGTTCGGCGACGTGCGCGCGCAGCGCGGCGAGGTTCGCCGGCGCGTCGGTCGGGTCGCCGGCGCGAAGTGCCGCGCGAACGGCGCGCAGCCGCGGGTGGCGTTCGGGCACGACCGCTTCGTCGATCCGGATCAGCACGACGGCGGCGCAGCCGTCGTGGGTCGCCGGCGTCTCGGGCCGAGTCGCCTGCGCCGCGAGATTCGCGACGACGACGTTCAGCAGGGCCACGACCGGGAGACGCACGGCGCCGGACTCTACCTCGCGGCTCGCGGAGCGTTGCGGCGGTCGCTCGGTAGACTGCGCCGCCATGTTGCTGCGCCACCAACTGCCGGAGATCCACGTCGTCGAGTCCGCATCGGATGGAGCCGATGCCACCGTTGTCGTCGGACCGCCGCCGTTCGCTGCGGAAGGTCTCTCCGACGAGGTGCGCGCGACGATCGAGCAGGCTGCGTCCGTCGACCACGCGTTCGCCGGGAGCCCGGTCCTTCTCCCGTGCAAGGCCGCGGCTGGCGGGCGCCTGGTCGTCGCGTCGACCGGATCTCTCGCGCACTGGACCGACGACGTCCGGCGCTACGCCGAGACCGCCGGGCTCGCGATCGCACGCGCGATCGGCGGCGGCGCGCGCCGTCCGGCGCTGCATCTCGCCGTGCACACCGACGAACGCTTCGTGCAGGCGCCGCTGCTCGCTGCGCTCGGCGCGCTGCAAGCGCATTGGCGCCACCCGCAGGTCGCATCCCGGCGCGAGCCGCCGCTGGTCACGCTGAGCGTCGTCCGCCGCGATGCTCGATCACCGAACGGCAAGGCGCTGCGCGAGCGGATCCAGGCGTTCGAAACGGCGATCGATCTCGTGCGCGATCTGACGGCCGGCGATCCGGAGTTCATGGCGCCCGAGCCGTTCGCGCAGGCGTGCGAAGCGGCGTTCGCCGCGTCGCCGGTCACCGCCGTCGTCGATCGCGACGTCGCACGGATCGTTCGCGAGAACCCGCTGCTCGGCGCCGTCGCGCGCGCGAGCCTGACCGTCGAGCGTCACCTGCCGCGCATCGTGCGCCTCGACTACGACGGCGGTGGCGACCGGCATCTGTTCTTCGCCGGCAAGGGCGTGACCTACGACACCGGCGGCGCCGACCTGAAGGTCAACGGCGCGATGGTCGGCATGTCGAAGGACAAGGGTGGCGCAGCCGGCATCGCTGGCTTCTTCGCCTACCTCGCGCAGGCGCGCCCGCGGCTCCGTGCGACGGCGTTGCTCGGCCTCGTGCGGAACAGCATCGGTCCCGAGTGCTTCGTCTCCGACGAGATCATCGTCTCGCGCGGCGGCGTACCGACGGTGATCGGCAACACCGACGCCGAGGGTCGGATGGTCCTCGCCGATCTGCTGGCCGCGCTGCGCGACGAGGCGGCGGCGGCGTCGAATCCGGTCCTGCTGACCGCCGCGACATTGACCGGCCACGTCGGTCGCGCCTACGGCCCGTATCCGGCGGTCATGGGCAACGGCGCCGCGACCGCACAGGGCCTGCAGCGGCGGATGCAGCGCGCCGGCGAACGCTATGGCGATCCGTTCGAGGTCTCGGTGATCCGTCGCGAGGACTACGAGATGGTCGCGACGAAGGGGCCGAACGCGCCGATGCCGCAGTGCAACAACCTGCCGTCGGTCAGCACGCCGCGCGGACATCAGTTCCCGTTCTGCTTCCTCGAACGCGCCGCAGGCCTCGATCGCCACGACCTCGGCAGCGAACGTCCGGTGCCGTTCCTGCACGTCGATCTGAGCGCCGCCGCCGTGCACAAGTCGGGTGTGCTCGCCGGCCAGCCGAGCGGATGTCCGGTGCTCGCGTGGGCCGCGACGTTCGTCGAATCGCCAGAGGCGAGCGAGCCGAGACCGCCGTCGCACTGACGCACGGACGCATCGACGCACCGACACCACAACGGTCCATGTCCCTCACCCCCGAAGTCGCGTTCGAGCGGTATCGCGAACGACTGTTGTCGGTCATCTACCTTCGCATGGGACCCGATCTCCGCGCGCGCATGGACCCCGAGGACGTGCTGCAGGAGGTCGCGATCGAGGCGATGAACTCGTGGCACACGCTGGAGGACGAGAAGAACGTCGGTGCGTGGCTCGTCGTGCTGGCGCGGCGGAAGATCGCGCGGATCCTCCGCGATCAGGTGGGAGTCGCGGCCCGCGATCCACGTCGGGAGCGCCACGTGAAGACCGAGTTCCCGCTCTCCGATCGCCGCTCCGGACCGGTCACGGCCGCCGACCGGAAGGATCGGCTGCTGCTGCTGGAGGCCGCGTTGGAACGTCTGGCCGACGACCATCGCGAAGTGCTGCTGCTGACTCGGATCGAGGGACTGCCGGTGCGTGATGTCGCCGAGCGGATGGGCCGCAGCGAGAACGCGATCCATCTGCTGCTCGGCCGCGCGCTGAAGCGTCTCGCGCAGGAACTGAAGTTGTGAACGTCGGCCCCGAGCCCGCCGCGTCGCGCGGTGACCACGGTGACCGCGCCGACGCCGCCGACGCCGCCGGCGCCGACCCGACCGATCGCCGGATGGCCGAGTTGCTGTCGGGCACCGAGTCGCTGCAGCGGATGCGCCAGGAACTGCGGCAGGAGTCCGGCGCCGCGGCCGACGACCTGCTCGGGCGGCTGCACGCGTTGGAGTTCGTCGGCGCGGTCGTCGGCGAGGAACTCGATCTGCCCGATCGCCTCGGCGACTACCGGATCACCGGTCTGCTCGGCCGCGGCGGCATGGGTGCCGTGTACGCCGCCTATCAGGAGTCGCTCGAACGCGAGGTCGCGTTGAAGGTGCTGTCACCGGCACTCTCCGCCGACCCGACGATGCGGCAGCGATTCCGCAGCGAGGCGCGCGCGATCGCGATGCTGCACCACCCGCACATCGTCCCGATCTTCGACTACGGCGAGGCCGGCGGGCTGATGTACTTCGCGATGGAGAAGATCGACGGCGTCAGCCTCGACAAGCACATCCTCGCGTCGCGGCGCGCCGCGAAACGGCTGATGGAACCGCGCGAGGCCGTGCGTCGATTCGCCGGTGTCGCCGACGCGCTCGGCCACGCGCACAAGCGGCGCCTGCTGCACCGCGACGTCAAGCCCGGCAACCTGCTCGTCGCACGCGACGGCACGTTGTCGCTGGTCGACTTCGGACTGTCGAAGGCGCTCGGCGAGGCGTCGATGCGCCTGACGACCGGTGGCGCGTTCCTCGGCACGCTGCTCTACGCGGCGCCCGAACAAGCACTCGGACGCGAGCTGTCGGCGTCGTCGGACCTGTACTCGCTCGGCGTCACGCTGTTCGAGGCCGTGACCGGTGAACTGCCACTGCACGGCAAGACGACCGAGTCGATGCTCGAAGCACTGTTGAACGGCACGCCGCGACGCCTGCGCGAGCTGGATCCGAAGGCGCCGCGCGACCTCGACGCCGTGCTGGAGAAGCTGCTCTCGCGCGAGCCGAGCGATCGCTACGACGACGGCGAGGCGTTGAGCCGCGACCTGATGCGGATCGCCGACGGTGAACCGGTGCGGATCCGGCGGCAGCCGATGGTCGTCCGCGTCGCGCGTCGCGTTCGCAAGAACCCCGGCATGACGGCAGCGCTCGCGTTGTCGATCCTGTCGTTCGCGACGTCGGCGGTGCTGTGGCGCGGCCGCGTCGTCGAGCACGACCGATTGATGGCGTCCAACCGCCAACAGGCGATCCAGAGCGCGATGGACGAGGCGACGCGCGAGGCCGGCGCCGCGTGCGGTCCGCCGGGGCTGATGCGGGTGCTCGTCGGCGACATCGAGGACGCCGCCGCCGACGCGACGAAGGTGCTCGACTACCTCGCCGAGGCCGAACGCGTCGACGCGAAGGACGGCATCCCTGCTGCGATCCGTGC
>JAEYTU010000331.1 GCA_023433825.1 Planctomycetota bacterium | reverse complement strand
TTCGGTTCGGCAGCCAGCGAGGCGAAGATCTTCTTCGACCAGGGCAACGCCGCGATGGCGGACCGCACGCCGGAGGGCTACCTGCGCGCGGCCGAGGCCTTCCGCAAGGTGCCGGAGGACTCGATCTACACCGAGCAAGCGCGCGGCCGTGAAGTCTTCGCGCTGATGTACGGCTCGAAGTTCGCCGAGGCGCGCAAGCGGATCGCCGACTACCGCGAATGGCGCAAGTCGAACAAGGCGAACATCGCGTCGGACCGCACCGACCTGCTGCAGGTCCGCGCGATCGCCGAGGCCGAGATCGACTACGCCGAAGCCAACATGATCTACGAGGAAGCGATCGGCAGCGATCGCTCCGGCGCGAAGCGGGATCCGACGAAGTTCCCCGAGGTCCAGCGCCTGTTGAACGACTACGTCGATCGCCACGGCAAGACCGCGAAGAACCTCGCCGAGAGCTCGCTGTTCATCCTCGGCCGCTCGCTCGTCGAGACCGGCGACGTCGAGAAGGCAGAGGAGAAGTTCCGGCAGTTGCGCCAACTGAATCCGCAGAACTCGACGCTCGCCGGATTCGCGTCGTCGATTTTCGATGCCTACCACAAGCAGTGTCAGGCGCTCGAACTCGCGGTGAAGGAGGCGGCGAAGGGCGGCGACCGCAACAAGATCCGCGCGGCGGAGGAGAAGCTGACCGCGATGCAGCGCAACGCGCTGCGCGTCGGCAACGACTACGTGCAGAACTCGGACGACGCGTCGTTCGGGATCATGTACCACACGCTGAGCTACGCGAACGCACTCAGTGACTGGAAGATCGTCGAGGAACTCGGCGATCGGATGCTGAAGAAGTTCGAGGGCAGCAAGAACGCCGACGACCGCCAGAACCTCGACCTGCTCGTCAAGCCGCTGCTCGGTCGCGCACTGCTCGACCAGTTCAAGTACCAGCAGGCGTACACGCTGCTGAGTGCCGCCGAGAAGGCAAGCCCGCAGTCCGGCGAACTGAAGCGACTCGTCTGTCTGGCGCTCGGTGGTTACGCAACCGTCGAACGCGGTCAGATCGTCGAGCGTCCCGGCATGGGCAAGTACGCCGAGGCCTACACGAAGTACTGGGACGAGTACCGGATCTGGGGCCTCGCGAAGGCGACGGCGCCCGACTACTCGCTGCCGTGGTACCGCTACCACTTCGAGGCGTTCTGGTTCGCGCGGAAGGCCGCGGAGAAGGGCGACTCGACGTACCAAGAGCGAGCGCAGCAGTTGTTCGGCAAGGCACGTTCGATCGACGACTTCGCAGCGCTGCGCGCGCTCGGCCCGGAGGGGCAGACCTTGTTCGACCTGTTCGATCGCTTCCGTCCGTGAGACGCACGTGACACGTCGCACGCGCCTCGTGAATCGCCACGCACATCTGCAGCCAGGATTCCCGCCGATGCAATCGATGCCGTACTCGCTCTCCGCGTTCGCCGCCGCACTGCTCGCCGTCGCGATGCCGCTCTCGATCACGACGCCACTCGCCGCGCAGAGCCCGAAGGACGTCATCGTTCTGCGCGACGGAACTCGTCAACGCAACGTCGAGGTGCTCGAGATGAAGCTGGCGACGGTCAGCTTCAAGAAGGGCGCGGCGACCGAATCGCTGCCGGGAGCCGCGATCGCGCAGGTGCTCTTCGACGCAGCGCCCGACAGCTACAAGCTCGCGCGCGGCGCCTACGACAAGGGCGATTTCGCGAAGGCTGCCGAGCTGTTCATGGAGGCGTCGAAGGCGGAGGCACGCAAGCCGCTGCAGATCGACGCTCACTTCCACGCCGGCCGGTCGCTGGCGGCCGCTTCGGCGAAGGACCCGTCGCGGCGCGAATCGGCACTGACGACCCTCGAGGGCTACCTGACCGAGAACGCCGACGGCTTCCACGTGCCCGAGGCGCGCATCCTCGTCGGCAGGACCCTGAAACTGCTCGGGCGCACGGCCGAGGCGGAGACGAAACTCAAGGAAGCCGACGAAGCCGCGAGCCGCGAGGGCTGGAGCGCGATCTGGCAGGCGATGGCGAAGTTCGAACTCGCCGAGTTGCAGAGCGAAGCCGGACGCGCTGCCGAGGCCCGCACCGCGTTCCAGTCGGTGGCTTCGCTCGCCGATGGCGCAGCGGCTCAGTCCCCCACCGATCGCGCGATGCTGTCGGACTTGCGGATCCGCGCGACCGTCGCGCAGGGCGAGACGTTCATTCGCGAGAAGAAGTACGACGACGCGCTGCGCTACTACCGCGGCCTCGCGGGCGGTTCCGGGGCGGCGGGAGAGATGAATCCGCTGAAGGCGGCGGCGTTGGCCGGCGAGGGCCAAGCCGTGTTCCTGTCACTGAAGGATCCGAAGGCGGCAACGTCGGTCCCGCAGATCCGGCAAGCGCAGGAAATGCTGGCCCGCGCCGGTCTCCTCGACGCGACGAGCTCGGGCACGACGGCGAAGTCCCTCTACTACCAAGGGCTGATCCTGCTCGCACTCGGCAACGAGCGTGAGCGCGATTCGAAGCAGCGCGCCAACATGCTGTTCGACAGCGTCGTCCGCTACTACCCGGAGACCCGGTGGGCGCCGTTGGCGCGCGCCGAGCTCGACAAGCGATGAGCCGATCGCGCATCGCCACGCACCGCTTTCCTTCGCGAGGGACTTCCGTCGCGCAGGTCGACTGACCAAACTTCCGCGCCCTGCGGTTTTCGCACCGACGACCGCACCGACGCACGCTCTTTCCCGTTCACCTTCCCATACGTCCCGGCATGTCGCTGATCGATCCCAAGCGGGACTTCCGACGCGGGACCCTGCTTCGCAGGACATCCGACACCGGTGTGCCCCCCGTGTCGTCTGTCGCGCAGCATCCGCGAGTCCTTGACATGAACCCAGTGCAGAACCTCCACAAGCTCTCTCGGCTTCTCCCCTTCTCTCGGCTCCTACCGATATTCGCCGCGGTCGGCCTCAGCGGAGTGGCGTTCGCCCAAGGTGGCAGCGCGACCCCTCCGGCCACCGAAGCACCGAACGCGATCATGGACGCGTTCGCGAACGGCGGACTGATCGGCTGGGTCATCGTGCTGATGTCGGTCGTCTCGATGGCGTTGATCATCGAGAACTTCATGAACATCAAGCGCGACAAGCTCGCCCCGCCGGCGTTGATCGACGAGTTGGAAGCGTTGTTCGACGAAGAGGAGTTCCAACAGGCATTGGAGCTGTGCGAGAACGAGCGCAACTACCTGACGAACGTCGTCGCCGCCGGACTGGGCAAGCTCAGCCATCCGTTCGAGACGATCCAGACGGCCGTGCGCGAAATGGAAGAGGAAGAGGCCGTCAAGCTCTTCCAGAAGATCGGCTGGCTGTCGTTGATCAGCGCGACGGCACCGATGATGGGTCTGTTCGGCACGGTCACCGGCATGTTCGTCACGTTCGGTGAGATCGCGTCGGCAGGCGGCTCGGTCAGCCCGGCGCAGCTCGCCGGCGGTATCAAGATGGCGCTCGTCACGACGATCTTCGGCCTGACGGTCGCGATCCCGGTCGGTGCGTTCTTCTTCGTCCTCCGCAACCGCGTCGTGAAGACGATGGTCGAGATCAACGCGATCGCCGAAGACCTCTTCGAGCGGTTCCGCGCGACCAACAAGGTCAAGTGACCCCCATCCTGTCTGCAGGCCCCATCGCACGAGGAGGCGACGGATGAGCAAGAAGAAACTCGACCGGGTCAAAGAAGAACTTCAGATGGACATGACGCCGATGATCGACTGCGTCTTCCTGCTGATGATCTTCTTCGTCCTCGTCATCGACTTGAGTCAGCAGGATCTGGAGGACCTGATCCTGCCGAAGGCTCAGTACGCCGTGCCGGACGAGAAGCCCCCGCAGAGCCGTCCCGTGGTCAACATCGCGCAGGACGGCCGCGTGATCTTCAAGAAGAACGTCTGGTTCGATCCACTCGACGCCTCGAAGGCGAACCTCGAGAACGTCAAGAAGCTGATGGTCCACTTCAAGGACTTCGTCGTCGACCCGAAGAGCATCAAGCCGGAGACGATCTCCGGACGCGTGATGACGGTCATCGACGATCCGATGCTGATCCGCGCGGACAAGTGGACCGAGTGGCACTACATCGGCAAGTTCATGGAGAACTGCACGTCGCCCGAGGCGGCGTTCTGGAAGTTGGAACTCGCGATGAGCGAGGAGGACAAGGAGCTGAAGATGCTCCAGAAGCAGAGGGCTCAAAAGTGACCGACCGCAAGGAGCTGAACCGATGAGCCGCGCACTCGACGCCGCGCAGGAAGACTACAAGCCGGACATGACGCCGATGATCGACGTCGTGTTCTTGCTGATCATCTTCTTCCTGTGCATCGACTTCCGAATCCTCGAGGCGAAGCTGCCCGCGTTCCTGCCGAAGGATGCAGGCAACAGCCCGACCGAACAGGAGCCGCTCGAGAAGCTGATCCTGAAGATCGTCTGTGAGTCGTGGGGCACTCCGCACCTGCGCGTTCCAGGCGAAGAACGCCGCTTCGACACCCAGGTCAACCGTTGGATCGAGCCTGCCAAGCGATTGGAAGGTCACTCGATCTACTGGGAGCTCGGGCCGAAGCGGATCCGCGATCTTGCGGAGCTCGTTCGCGAGCTGAAGAAGGTCGCCGACGACCCGTCCAAGCGTCAGCCCGACAAGGCGAAGCCGGGCGAGATGAAGCTGATGGCCGTCGTCATCGAGCCAGGGAAGGAAACGACCTACGGCGACGTCGCGACGACGGTCGACGCCGTCACGAACGCAGGGTTCACCGAGATCAATTTCGGTGGCGGTCTCGGTGCCCGAGACCAGGGGACGCCGCCGCCGAAGTGACGTACCGCGGAGGCCGTGACGCTGCTCGCGTCCGCCTCCGCTCCCGTCACCGAAGGCGCCGCCCATCGCCGCGAACTGCTCTGTCGCAGAGCCGCTCGCCGCGGATCGTCGTGCACTCGCACGCACGATCGCTCGCACGATCCCGCGCACACTCCTTCGCATCCGCGCAGGACTTCCGCATTCGTGCGGATCCCATCGCGGGCCGCGATGGGACAGCGCTTGCTGGTGCCTACCGTGCCGCGCGCGACACCGTCAGCAACCGGCAACCGCCCATCCGCGAACCCCGAGAACTGGCGCGCGACGCGAAGAACCGCGCCATTCCCAGCACGTGTTGCACCGGGCGGAAAAGCACTCCTTTCGTCTGGCGAAGGCATGTGGGCGTCGCTAGGTTCTCGCGCCTTCCCCCTCTGGAACGGCTTCGCCCGGCCCTCCGGAACGCCTCTCTTCGTCGCTGTCGCTGACCGATTTGCCGTTCGACGTCGCACTGACGATGCCGTCCAAGAGACGGTGCGCATGCGTGTTCCCGGTAGCGGTTTCGCCAGAGATGCCGGTAGGCGTCGCGGGGACTCCTCCTCCTGCTCCGTTCGCGTCGGCCTGCGCTGCGCGATCCTTCGACCCCAGCCGCACCAAATGATGTTCGTGGAGTACACCCGCCGTCTCTCCGCATCTGTCGCTGCCGCCTTGTTCTGCGCCGTCCCGTGCGCAGCGGCGTCGCACAGTCCTACGTCGAATCTCTCTGCGACGGCCGAGGGATTCCTCCCGCAGGGGAATGCTCAGGATCCGCAGGAGATCGATCGCCAACGCCGTCAGTTCCTCGTCACGCAGTACCTCGAGGACGCGCAGAAGCTGCGTGAGATCGGGAAGCCCGAGGAAGCGAAGGCGTTGTTGCTGAAGGCGCGCGAGACGCTGCCGCAGGATCCGCGCGTCAACGTCGCGCTGAACTCGCTGCTCGCCGAGATGGGTGAGCGTCCCGGAACGGTGCAGACGTTCGCCGAGCAGATGGAGCGGCTGTACCAGATCCGCGAGCAACGCGCGCGGATGGACGTGCAGACGAGCCTCGACGCCGCGCGCCGCGCGAGCGAGGAGAAGAACTTCGAGCGGGCGATCCAGGACCTTCGCAGCGCCGTCATGACGATCGAGATCGCTCGCGACGTCAACTGGGGCGACCTCGAGAAGGCGACGCGCGACCGCTTGGTCGAAGCCGAACGCAACCGCGACGCCCAACTTCGCGCGCAGAGCGAGGAAGCCGAGCGCGAAACGCTGCGCCGTCTGCGCGCCGTCGAGGATGCAGATCTCGCCCGCCGCCGTTCGCAAGTCGATGGCTACATGGCGACGGCGATCACGGCGTTCGAGCGTCGTCAGTTCAAGATCTCGCAGGACCTCGCGCGAAGCGCGATGCAGCTCGATCCGACGAACATGGAGGCCCGCGCGCTGCACAACGCCGCGACGAAGGCGCTCAGCGAGAACAGCCGCGACGACTACCTCGTGCAGAAGGGCCGTGAGTTCCGTCGCTGGCTCGAGGCCTCCGAAGACCTGAAGACGCCGCAGACCGACATCCTGCGGATCGATCCGATGATCGCCGAGCGCGCCAACGCGCGCCGCGGTGCCGCGTTGCCGACGACGGTCGAGACCGCCGAGGACGCCGACATCCGCCGGCAGTTGAAGGAGAAGATGGTCCCGCCGCGCCGCTTCACCGAGGAGAACGGCAGCTACGAAGAGGTCAAGAACCTCCTCCAGACGCAGACCGACATCCCGATCGTCATCACCCCGGAAGCCAAGGAGGCGATCTCCGGTGAGTCGTTGATGCTCGAACTCGACATGGTCGCGCCGCTGTCGGTCGAGAACTTCCTCAACCAGATGGTCTCGCGCAGCGCCAACCTCGCATGGGTCGTTCGTGAGGGCGTCGTCCAGATCACGTCGAAGGCGCAGTCGGGCGGCTCGAACGTCCTGATCAGCCACGACATTCGGGATCTGATCTTCCCGCTGACCACGTTCCTGCCGCCGACGATCCGCGATCTGCCGGGCGGGACCGAAGGCCCGACGCCGCGCATCGGCGGTGAGGGCGACGAGCAGACCTCGTACATCGATCCGGCCGCGTTGATCGCCACGATCAAAGAAGCGACCGGCGCTGCGAGTTGGGAAGGCGACGGCGCCGGCGCGATGGACTCGGTCGACGGCGGCTACCTGCTCGTCACGGCCAGCCCGTCGATGCAGCGTCAGGTGGCTCGGTTCCTCGAGGACCAACGCCGGTTCGCGACGTCGGTCGTGACCGTCGAATCCAAGTTCCTCAGCGTCGGCCAGAACTTCCTGCAAGAGGTCGGCGTCGACTTCCGCGGACTCGGGGGCTCGGGCAACAAGGGTTCGGTCGCGACGCTCGACGACGTGACGAATCGCCTGCAGAACAACGCGTCTCGCGGCCTCGACAACGCCGGCACCGGCGAGGAAGCCGGTCGGCCGACGGCCGGCGCGTTCTTCAACGATGGCGGCGACGGCGACGTCCGTGCGCGGACCGAGAACTTCATCGAGAACGGGTCGCTTGCTCGCAACCTGACGTCGAT
>JAEYTU010000207.1 GCA_023433825.1 Planctomycetota bacterium | reverse complement strand
GGACTTCTTCGCGATCGACGAACTGTTCTCCGACGAGGAGCGGATGGTTCGCGACAGCGTGCGCGAGTGGGTGACCGCCGAGTTCATGCCGATCATCGAGCAGCACAACCGCGCTGCGACGTTCCCGAAGCACCTGATCCCGAAGCTCGGCGAGATGGGGATGCTCGGCGCGAGTCTGACCGGCTACGGCTGCGCGGGACTGTCGCCGACCGCATACGGATTGATCCTGCAGGAACTCGAGCGCGGCGATTCGGGGCTGCGTTCGTTCGTGTCGGTGCAGGGCTCGCTCTGCATGTTCCCGATCCACGCCTACGGCTCCGAGGCCCAGAAGCAGAAGTACCTGCCCGGGATGGCGAAGGGCGACCTGGTCGGCTGCTTCGGATTGACCGAAGCCGACTACGGCAGCAATCCGGGCGGGATGCTGACGCGCGCCGTCGCCGACGGCGACTCGTACGTGCTGAACGGGTCGAAGTTCTGGATCACGAACGGCTGCATCGCCGACGTCGCGATCGTCTGGGCGAAGCTCGACGGCAAGGTGCGCGGGTTCCTCGTCGACAAGGGGACGAAGGGGTACCGGACGAACGAGATCAAAAACAAGTTCTCGCTGCGTGCGTCGGTCACCAGCGAACTCGTGTTCGAGGACTGCCGGATCCCGGCGACGAACATCCTGCCCGGCGTCGAAGGACTGAAGGGTCCGTTGAGCTGCCTCAACTCCGCGCGGTTCGGCATCGCATTCGGCGCGATCGGCGCGGCGCTGGCCGTGTTCGACGAAGCGCTGAGCTACGCGAAGACGCGCATCCAGTTCGATCGTCCGATCGCGCGCTTCCAGTTGGTGCAGCAGAAGCTCGTCTGGATGTGCAACGAGATCACGAAGGCGCAGATGCTCGCGTGGCGCCTCGGGCGCCTGAAGGAATCGCACAAGCTGCACTTCAGGCACGTGTCGTTGGCGAAGCGCAACAACGTCTGGATGGCACTCGAGTGCTGTCGGCTGGCGCGCGACATCCTCGGCGCGAACGGGATCACCGACGAATACCAGGTCATGCGTCACATGTGCAATCTGGAGTCGGTCATCACCTATGAAGGCACGCACGACATCCACGGATTGATCGTCGGCAAGGAACTGACCGGCGAAGACGCGATCGTCTGATCTCTGGAGGCCTGTTCACCGGGAGCACGCGATGAAAGACCTCGACCTGAAGCGCACGACGGAACTGTTGACGCGGATCATCGAGTACGAACTCGCCGGCGTCGTCCGGTTCACGCACTACGCATTGATGGTCAAGGGGCCGTACCGGTTGCCGTTGGTCGCATTCCTCAAAGGGCAGGCGAACGAATCCTTGCTGCACGCGCAGCAGTGCGGCGAGATCCTCGTCGGGATCGGCGGCCATCCGACGATGAAGATCGCGAAGATCGACGAGAGCAATCAGCACAGCGTCGCCGACGTCGTCGCCGAGAGCCTCGCGCACGAAGAACGCGCCGTCGTGCTGTATCGCGAACTGCTCGAGGTCGTGAAGGACCACAGCGTCTATCTGGAGGAGTTCGCGCGCGGAATGATCTCGGCCGAGGAGATGGGCGCCATGGAACTGCGGAAGATGGTGCGCGATTACGCGTGAGGGTGCCGCGCGCTCGGCGCGTTCATCGTCGGTCGAACCTGTCGCGCGGCGAAAGCGTCCACCTCGCGAGCGCAGATGCCGTCGATCGCGAACTCATTCGCTGCGCAACTCGGCGCAACGTTGCCTCGGACTCACCCCGTCGGAAACGACAGGTTCCCCGCGTCGCGTCCGAGATTGCGTCACCGCGCGAAGTACTTCGACTGAAAGGCGGCGATCGCCGTCAGTACTTCGTCGAAGGAAGGTGGCGTGTCGAGGAACATCACGCCCTGCATCGCCGCGTAGTCGGCGCGCCAAGCGTCGATCTGTTCAGGGTGCGGAACGATATCGACCATGCCGCGAGTCAGCGTCGCGTAGTCGACCCAGGTCTGAGCGAAGAACACCCCGCGGTGAGCGACTACCCGTTCGAACAAGGACTCTTCTACGACTGCGTTCTCGGCGATCCCCGCGACAATGAGTCTGTAGACGTCATAGAAGTGGCGCGCCATCCGTGCTCTCGGCGGCCTGACCGCGGGTCTGTGCCGCTCCTCGTGGAGGAGCAATACCTTCTCCCAGAAGGTGCGTTCGGCCACCACCGCACGGACTCGCGTCGTCCGCGTGTCGAACAGCATCGGGAACTCCTCAGCGACGATCGAACCCACGTCGCGATCCGCAATCGGCCACGAGTCGGAGCGAGCGCCGAACTCGAGCTTGACCACTGGCTGCACATACGCGTCGATCCCAGCGACGCCTCCGCGCGGGTAGGCGAACAACAGCGTTTGGTCGTCGGGGTCGTCGGGATCCGAGACCAGGCTCCATGCCTCGTCCGGCAGGAGCGACCTGATTCGAGCGCGAAGTGCCGGCTCGATCGCTTCGTGGATCGCGTGGCGGCAGGCCTTCTTCAGCCCGTCGATCTGCCGTCGACGCTCGTTCTTGCTCGCTGCTGACAAATCTTGCCCCAACCCGAGTGCGTCACGGCTGATGGTCAAGTCGATGTCTTCGGAGAAGCGGTCGATCAGACGCCATGCTTTCGACAGCGAAGTGCCGCCCTTGAACGTCAAGTGCTCGCCGTGCGTCGGCAGTGTGAACAGTTCGTGCAGCAGCGCGCACACCCAGAAGTCCTTCTCGACGCTCATCGGTGGCCAGCCGCGCCGTGCGGCGGCTTGCTCGAACGCGCGTGCGCGGGTTTCTGTTGACAGTGCGAGGAAGCGATTCACTGCGCGGCACCGCCCGCAATCTCTCGCATCAGTTCGCCAATCCACACCGGCGCGAGCGTGACGTCCTCGAGCAAGCGGGCGCGGTCCTTCGCGTTGAGTCGCGCGCGCAACTTTCGGATCACTGCGCCGTCGACGTGGCGACGGCCGAGGTACCGGAGCGCCTGGATCACGAGGCCGCTGATCCGACCGGCAGTCGCCATGTTCCGCGGCGTCGTACGTCGCAGCACGATGCGTTGCCTACCGATCTGCACTTGGCGGGGCGTTCCGTCGGTCAGGTACACGATGCGCTGGGGGACTTGGTCGGAGAGTCCAAGCAGGTTCGCCGCATACGCGCCTGCTGGCTGCAACCGGAGGTGGTGCGCGTCAGCCAGAGCCGTAGCGATCTGGTCGGGAGTCGGCTGCATCTCGCCGAGCACCGGGTCGAGGTCGGGCACTTGGTAGAGCCCGCGCGCTGGCTGTTGGACGACGCCGGCCCGCAGATGGCGTGACAACGCGGACGCGACGGCAGTCCGCGAGCCCAAGGAGGCGAGGTCGCGCGGCTTGAACAGTGTGCCCGGCTTCATCTTGCGTATGCGCGCCAGAACGAGACTGTCGACGGAGCCAGTGTGCTTGCCCATGAAAAGTGCCACAAAACTAGTCTGTTTATGTGGCAATGTCTAGCGCCATACGGAGGCCGTGACCCTCGCGCCTCGCGTCGCGGGCATCGATGGGGCAGTTGCTTGCGGGGGCCTCCCGTGCCGCTCGCGACACCGTCGGCAAACGGCCGTTGCGAAGGAACGAACCCGACGAACTGTTGCGCCCCGCGAGGAATCGCGGCACTACCGGCCCAACAGTCTTTGCCAATGGACGAGGCAGCGCGTCGGAATCATCGAAAGCCCGTGGGCGATCGCCTGGACGCGTCGACCGCGAACCGATTAACGATCGATCGTCGACTGACGAGCGCCTTATACGCAGTGTGAAGACAGTCTGCGTATAAGCCGCCGATCACCGCGTCGCCGCGCGCTCCAGGACGACGCCGTTGGCGGCGGCCCACAGCGCGACGTCCTGCTTCGCGAGGACTGCCGCCATCAGCGGCGCGAAACGATCGGGGGTGCAGGCGAACACAGGAACGTCGAGCGCGGCGAAGCGCGCGGCGTTCGCGGCGTCGAACGCCGGCCGGCCAGTGTCGGTCAGCGCGAGCAACACGACGACGCGCACTCCGGACGCCACCAATCGCTTGGCGGTCTGCCACGTTCCGACGGCATTGCCGCCGTCGTAGAGATCGCTGATCAACACGAGGACCGTCTCGTGCGGGCGATGGACGAGGCTCTCGCAATGGACGAGCGCATTGTGGATGTCGGTCCCGCCGCCGAGCTGCGCGCCGAACAGCAGGTCCACCGGATCGCGCAGCACAGCGGTCAGATCGACGACCGCGGTGTCGAACACGATCATCCGAGTCGTCAGCGCCGGCAGCGACGCGAGAACGGCGCCGAAGACGGACGCGTAGACGACCGACGACGCCATCGAGCCGCGCTGGTCGACGCACAGGATCACGTCGCGCAACGAACTCCGCCGCCGTCCGTGACCGAGGACCCGCTCCGGCACGACGGTGCGAAGGTCTGGTTGGTAGTGCTTCAAGTTCGCACGGATCGTCCGATGCCAGTCGATCTCGGGCAGCCGCGGGCGTTGGTTGCGCAGGTGCCGGGCCAACGCGCCGCGCACGGCACCCCGCAGCGGCTGCGCCAGACGCCGCATCAGGTCGTCGACGATCCGCGAGACGACGGCGCGCGCCGTCGCGCGCGTTCGCTCGGGCATCACGCGACTCAACGACACGAGCGTCGCGGCGAGGTGAACGTCGGGCTCCACCTCGGCGAGCAACTCCGGTTCGAGCAGCATTCGCTCGAGCCCGAGCCGCGTCATCGCGTCCTTCTGCAGAACGCGCACGACACTGGTCGGGAAGTAACGCCGAATGTCGCCGAGCCACCGCGCGACGCGTGGCGCCGATGCGCCGAGGCCCCCGCGCCGACCCGCTGCTCCGGAACCGCCCTCGGACTCCCCGTCGTCGCCGTAGAGCTCGGCGAGAACCTGGTCGAGCCGGGCGTCGTCGCCGTCGAGCCGCACACCGAGCGCGTCGGCGCTCTCGGCGCCGAGCAGCAGGCGCCAGCGTTGCGCGACATCCGTCGATCGTTCGGTGCTCATGCGTCTCGCTCCGGCTCCGGCTCCGGCTCCGGCAGATCGAACCATCGCGCGACCGCCGCGACCGCGGCGCGTGCGCGGACACCGTCGATCGCGAATCCGTCCGTCGCGGAACTGGCGCGCAACGGTGCCCCGGTCTCGCCGCGCCGGACCGCCGTCGCGATCGCGAGACGCTCGGGGCCGCTGAACGTCGCGAACGTCCGCCGCACGAGCGGCAACACGGTCCGGAAGTGCTCGTCGCCGAGGCGGCCAACCCACGCATCGACGCACCGAAGGAGGTCCACGTCGTGCGCGAGCAGTGCACCGGAGCCGGCGAGCAGTCCGTCGAGCCACGTCGCGCCGTCGCTCGGTGGCGAGCCCGCCGAGAGTTGGCGTTCGAGTTCGACCGCGACGTCCGTGGCCGACATCGCACCCGCACGTTGGAGCAGCCGCACGGCCACGCCGCGCAACTGCGCATGCGCAGGATCCGAATGCGCGATCCGCACGAACGTCGCATTCGCCGCCTCGCGCACCGACGCCTCGCCGAGCAGCTCGATCGCGGTGTCGTGGTCGCGCAGCCGTTCACCGAGCGACCGCGCGGCGTCATCGTCGACGCCGACGCACGCCGCGGGCAGGGCGACGTGGACGCGCGTCGCGAGTCCGATGGCGATCGCACGAACGTCGGCGAGGTCGGAGTCGCGGACGTTCCCGTAGCGCACGAGGCGGCAGAGCGGCGGAACGGCGTCGAACAACGCGATCGCGTCCGTCGAGGTCGCCGACGCCGCCTGCACGGCGGCGAGCAGTGCGCGACTCGCGGCGTGCAGCTCCGAGAGCAGCGCGAGTTCCAACCGCGACACGAGCCCGGGCAGCGAGTCGTCCCCGTCCGCGCGCACGAGTCGCGCGTTCGCCGCGCTCTCGATCGTGTTGCCGAACGCCGACGCGTCGACGAGCGCGAGCGCGAGTTCCGGTTGCCACTGCAGCGTCCACACTTCCTTGAACGTGCCGCGCGTCCGCCCTGCACCCTCCTTGGTTCCCCATGGCACGCGCAGCGCGCACAGCCGATGCAGCAGCACGCTGCGTGCGCGCCCGCCCGGTTCGCGCAGATCGAGTTCGACGGTCGCCTTCGCCGCGGTCGGCTTCAGTCGGAGGCGGCGCTGCTCGGCCTGCAGGTCCGCTTCGAGCGGCAACTGTGCGAGCCCGTCGGGCAGCTCGCCGAACGCGTCGCCGACCAGCAGATCGTCGCGCAGCACGTCCAGCACTTCGTCGTGCCCGCCGCCGAACACGGCGCGAATCGAGTCGAGCGTCTCGGGCAGTCCGGCCGACGGTCTGCCGCGAAGGCTCGCCAGAGCCGTCCCGAGACGAACGGCCTCGACGACGCACGCACTCGACGCCGCGAGATCGTGGTCGCGCAGCGTCCGCGCGGCTTTGGCGTACCACCGTTCGACGGCGTCGTCGCCGGCTTGCCACAGGTGTGCGTACCAACCCGGCGCGACGACGCCGGCGCCGTACCCGCTCGCCGACGTCAGCCGCGCGTGCGTCCATGGCGTCCACGTCGCGCGCACCTTGACCTTCGAAAGCCCCTTCAGCAGCTCGTCGTCGGCTGCGCGCGTCGACTGGGTCAGCGCCGGCGCGTGCCATGCACCGCAGACGACCGATCTGCGCAAACCCTTCGCGCTGCACGGCCCGCAGCGTGCGCCGCATCCACGCTTCGCGGCGGCGGTCGAGCAGCGACTCCGGCAATGCGAGTTCGACCCGTAGTGCGGCGATCGCCTCGTGAATCGCGGCGAACAACTGCCGGTCGTCGCCGCGTTCCTCGATGCGGTCGTTCCACCAGCGCTCGCCGTCGCTGTAGCCGTCGGCGGCGGCGAGCCACGCCATCGGATCGCGCGGCTCGCTCGCCGACGTCGCGTCGTCCGTCGCGTCTTCGACCCCGAACCGATGCATGCACGGCAGGTCGAAGAACCGCGCCGGGATGCCACTCTGCGCCGCGTACCGCAGCGCCTGCCATTCGGGAGAGAACTCGGCGAATGGATAGAACGCCGCCCGACGCGGGTCGTCGGCCTGATGCACGAGCAACGCGACCGGCGGCCGCAGTCCTTCGGAGGCGATCGCCGCGAGTTGGTCCTGCGCGTCGGGCGGGCCTTCGACGAGGACGATGTCCGGGCGCAATTCGGACAGCGCCCGCCGCAAGCTGCGCGCGCAGCCCGGCCCGTGGTGGCGGATGCCGAAGACGGTGACTTTCGCCTCGGTCACGGCGCGCTACGCCTCACCGACGATCGCACGCAGGTCGGCGACGGTCTCCGACCAGACGATGGCGGGCACGGCGCCGAACGTCAGCACGCGCGCGTCGTCGGCGTCCGGCATGTCGTAGTGGTAGCTGCCGCGTTCGATCGATCCCGCCGGAACGAACCGCGCGACACCGAGCTTGATGCTCTCCATCGGGTCGACGCCGATG
>JAEYTU010000119.1 GCA_023433825.1 Planctomycetota bacterium | reverse complement strand
CCCGTGCTCCGCGCGAACGGGAGCGACCGAACGTCGTGCCACCGCGCGCGGCGCCTGCGCCGGCACCGAGTTCGACGTCCGCGCCGAAACCCACGCCGAACCCGACGCCCGCCGCGGCGTCGGAGCGCGCGTTCGTCAAGATCTTCGTCGGCGCCGGCCGGCTGAACATGCTGCGACCCGCAGACCTCGTCGGTGCGATCACGAACGAAGCCGGGTTGCGCGCCGACCGGATCGGCGCGATCGAGCTCGGCGACCGATCGACACTCGTCGAGGTGCCGGCCGCCGACGCCGAGCGAGTGATCGCCGCCTTGCAGAACACGACGCTGCGAGGTCGCAAAGTTGTCGTGCGGCACGATCGCCCGAGTTCGTGACCGAAGCGGCTGCACGGGGCCGACTTCGATGGCATCGGCACCATCGCGCGGTGCGGAAGTTCACGACCGGGAAGGAACGGCGGCCGATGCGTTCGACGGGATGCGCGCGCGCGTAGGGCGACGACACGCCGCTTGACGGCCTCCGACGCCGCCATAGCGTTCCCGCGCTTCGTCGCGAGCGTACTCCCCGCCGCGACGTCGCATCTCAGAGCGAGCTCCCACGCGCCGTTCGCGCGCAGCCCCTCGCTCTCCACCCCACGCGCTCTGCGCACAGGTTCCGTTCATGCTCCCTCGTCCCCTCTCCCGCTCCTGCCTCGCGATGCTCGCAATGACCGGCGCGCTGGCCGCGCAGTCGCCGATCACCGACATCAATGCACTCCCGCCGACGATCCCGAGCTCGTCACCGACGAACTTCGTCACGATCGGCGGCACGACGTACTTCTCGGCCAACGACGGCATCAACGGCGTCGAACTCTGGAAGACCGACGGCACGACAGCCGGCACCGTCATGGTGCGCGACATCAATCCCGGCTCGGCGAGTTCGTCGCCGACGAACCTGACCGAGTTCGGCGGCCTCGTCTACTTCTCGGCGAACAACGGCGTCGTCGGCGCCGAACTCTGGCGCAGTGACGGCACGGTTGCTGGAACGACGCTGGTCCTCGACATCTACCCCGGAACGGGCACGTCCACGCCGTCCGGAATGATCGTCGTCGGCTCGACGATGTACTTCTCGGCGTTCGACGCGACGACGACGATCGGCACGGGTCGCGAACTCTGGAAGACCGACGGGACGCCTGCCGGAACGATGCTCGTCGCCGACATCTTCGTCGGCACCAGCAGCGGCATCCTCAGCACCGCGGCATCGTCGTACGCACCGTTCGGCACTGGCCTGTTGTTCGCTGCGTCGTCGGGAACGACGGCCCCGGGCACCGGCGAGGAGCTGTATTTCACCGACGGCACGCCGGCCGGAACGGTTCTCGTGGCCGACATCTTTCCGGGCACGAGCTCGGGCGCGCCGCGCTTCCTGACCCCGTTCGCGGGCAAGGTCTACTTCACGGCGACGAACGGCACGACGGCTCCGGCGAACGGTGTCGAGCTGTGGGTCACCGACGGCACGCTCGCCGGGACGACGCTCGTCATCGACATCTTCGTCGGCGTGTCGGGATCGATCCCGAGCCAGCCGATCGTCTCGAACGGCAAGATGTTCTTCTCGGCGAACGCGGGCACGACGACGGGGCTGACCGGACGTGAGCTGTACGTCTCCGACGGCACGACGGCGGGCACCGTGCTCGTGCTCGACACCTTCCCAGGCACCGGCAACGGCATCGCGTCGCAGACGTTGAACATCATGGTCCCGTTCGGGACCGGTGTGCTCGTCGGCATGTCGAACGGCACCGTCGCTCCGGCCACGGGTGAGGAACTCTGGTTCTCCGACGGCACGGCTGCCGGCACGGTCCAGGTCGCCGACATCAACGTCGGAACCGTCAGTTCGTCGCCGCGCGTCGCACGCGTCGTCGGTTCGAAGGTCTTCTTCGCCGCGACGACGGCGACGACGGGCTACGAGTTGTTCGTCACCGACGGCACGGGCGCGGGCACGACGATCACCCGCGACATCGGCACCGGCACCGCGGCAGGCGTCGTGTCGACGCTCGTCAGCGCCGGCACCGCGTCCGGTTCGCTGCTGTTCGGTGCGTCCGACGGCACGACGGCGCCGGGCACCGGCACCGAGTTGTGGATCAGCGACGGCACGCTCGCCGGCACGGTCCAGGTCAAGGACATCAACACGCCGCAGCCGCAGAGCTCGAACCCGCTCAATGTCGTCGCCTTCGGCAACAAGACCGTGTTCGCCGCGACGAACGGCACGGCCGGCATCGAACCGTGGATCACCGACGGCACGCCGGCGGGCACGATCCAATTGGCCGACATCTTCGTCGGCGCGTCGAGCTCGTCGCCGGCGAACTTCACCGTGATGGGCAACCTGTGCTTCTTCACGGCGAACAGCGGCACGACGGCGCCGGCGACCGGCCTGGAGCTCTACGTGACCGACGGCACGCCGGCGGGGACGGTGCTGGTGCTCGACATCAACGTCGGCACCGTTTCGTCGACCCCGACGAACCTCGTCGTCTCGAACGGCAAGCTGTTCTTCAACGCGATCACGGCACTCGAAGGCCGCGAACTGTGGACCTCCGACGGCACGGCCGCCGGCACGACGATGGTCGTCGACTTCAACCCGGGCACCGCGAACGGCGGACAGAGCTTCGCGCAGAGCATGATCCCGTTCGGCAACGGCGTGATGTTCTCCGGCATCACGGCGCTGACCGGCGCCGAGATCTGCGTCAGTGACGGCACGGCGCTCGGCACCGTCGCAATCGACTTCATCCCCGGCACGGTCGGCTGCGATCCGTCGCCGTTCATCGCGTACAACGGCTTCGTCTACTGCAACGCAACCGACGGCGTGAACGGGTTCGAACTCGTCCGCACCGACGGCACGCTCGCCGGAACGACGCTCGTGAAGGACCTCGTTCCCGGCGCCGCCGAAGGCAACCCCGGTCCGTTCGCCGTCCTCGGCAACCGGTTGTTCTTCTTCGCGACTGACCCGACGAACGGCACCGAGCTGTGGATCTCCGACGGCACGTCCGCCGGAACGAACCTGCTGATCGACATCGCTCCGGGTGTCGCGAGTTCGGTCACGAACAGCCCGTTCGCCGCGAACCTCGTCGTCGCTGGCGATCGCCTGTTCTTCCCGGCCAACGACGGCACGAACGGCGTCGAACTGTGGACCTCCGACGGCACCGCCGCCGGAACGACGCTCGTCCGTGACGTCAACGTCGGTGCTGGCAACGGCATGTTGAACGTCGCTGCGATCGCGTATCCGACCGGTGTCGGCCGGAAGGTCCTGTTCGCCGCCGACGACGGCGTGTCGGGCAGCGAACCGTACGTCAGCAACGGCACGAGCGTCGGCACGACGCAGATCGCCGATCTGAACGCCGGTCCGATCGGCTCGACGCCCGGCGTGTTCGTCACGAACTCCGCCGCGTCGTCGATCCTGTTCCCGGCCACCGACAGCGTCGTCGGCCGTGAACTGTTCTCGATGACGGCCGCGAGCGTCGGCGCTTCGCTGCTCGATCCGTACGGCGTGGGTTGCGCGGGCACGGGCGGTCGGATCCCGCAGATCAGCGCTGGTTCGCCGACGAGCGGCAACCTCGGCTACGCGGTGCACCTGTCGAACGCGTTCGGACCGAGCTCGGGCTCGCTGTTGCTCGGCATCAACGGGGCCAACGTGCCGTTGTTCGGTTGCACGATCCTCGTCGACACGAACAGCACGCTGGTCGCCTTGCCGGCGACGATCGACGCCAGCGGCAACGCTTCGGTCGGCGTGCCGATCCGCGTCAACGCCTCCTGGGTCGGGTTCAGCATGTACCTGCAGTTCTTCGTCGTGGATCCGGCCGGGCCGTTCCTCGGCGGTGGCTCGACGCTGAGCGGCGGTCTGCGCGCGCAGATCGGCGACTGAGCGAGAGAGACTAGGGA
>JAEYTU010000278.1 GCA_023433825.1 Planctomycetota bacterium | reverse complement strand
GTGCGTGCCGGTCGGCCGACGCTGATCGTCGTCCCGCTGCTGCACGGGAGGGACGCCTGGAATGGCTGATCACCCACGTTCCGCGCCCTGCGCGTCGATCGCCGGCTTCACGCTGATCGAGCTGATGGTCGCGCTCGGGATCCTGCTGTTCGGGGTCTCGGCGATCCTCGGTGTCCTCGGCGTCGGCGTGCAGACGCGTCGCAGCGCCGAGCAACGTCATCGCGCCGTCCAGGTCGTCGGCGCCATCGTGCACGACCTCGAGCAATCGCTGTTCGAGGGCCGCACGCGCGGCGACGCCGGCGGCCTGCCGGCGCTCGATCCGATCACGATCACCGACGTCGGTGGTCACACCGGACTGCTTGCGCGCGTGACGTTCACGACCGATCCCGAGCACCCTGAGTTGGTGTTGGCGCGGATCGACGTGTCGTGGACCGAACAGGGCGAGGCGCAGGCCCAGACATTCGAACGTATCCTGCGCTGGCAGGAGTCCTACCCGAGTCGCGTCGCGCGACTCCGCGCCGAATCGGCGCAAGCGAGGTGAACGATGATCCGACGAACTCTCGAACGCATCCGCCGCCGCAGTCTCGGACTGATCTGCGCGCTCGGCGTGGTGGCTGCCACTGCGCCGATGCCGGCGCAGAGCGTCCAACTGAAGGACGGAACGCTCCTCGTCGGTGAGGTCGTCGATCCGCGCGACGACGGCTTCACGCTGCGGCGGATCGACACCGGCGGCGTGGTCGACATTCGCTGGGGGCAGTTGTCGCCGGCCAGCGCAGACCGGTTGAGGCACGTTCTGCGGCTCAGCGTCGACGACCAGAGCGAGGTGCTCGTGACGGCCGACGTCCTCGAGTACGCGTCCGCCGGAGCGACGATGACGATCGTTGGACGGATCGTCGACGAGACGCCGACCGAACTGCGCGTCCGCTATCGCGGTCAGATCTATCCGATCGCACGGACGTCGATCCGCGGCCGCTCGCAAGCCACGGTTCCGGTGATGCAGATCCAGACCAAGGACGAGTACTACGGCGACCAACTGCAGAGCATCCAGCCCGGCGAGATCGCCGACCGTCACATCCAACTCGCCGATCTGCTGATGCGGGTCCGGGACTACGACCGCGCGGATCTGCACCTTCAGCAGGCCGACGCGCTCGGCGGCGCGACGCAGCCCGAGGAGCTGAAGGGCAAGTTGCAGCGGCTGAAGCTGCTGCAGGGTGCGAAGGCGGAGCGCGATCATCTCGAGGAGATCGCGACCTGGCGCAATCGCGGCGACTTCGCGCGCGCCGGCCAGTTGCTCGCCGAGTTCGAGAAGAAGTACCCGCAGACGCGGCTCAAGCAGGAGCTCGTGCTCGAGCAGGATCGCTACACGCGCGCGCGCGACCGCGTCATGACGCGGAACGTGACCGAACGCTGGCTCCGCAGTCTCTCGGACCTGACCGGCCTGAAGGCAGCCGAGTCCGGAGTGACCCTCGCGCAAGCGCGCAGCTACGCCGAGAGCGAATTGCCGAAGGCGATCCGCGCACGTGTCGCGCAGCAGCTCGGCTTGAAGGCCGACGAAGTCGATGCGTTCTGGAAGCGTCGCACCGACAAGACGGTCGGCGCGCCGGCGCGCGCGGAGCGCTACGCCTACGGCATCGGCTCGTGGGTGCTCGGTGCCGATCGCATCCTGAAGGACACGAAGCAGGGCGACGCCGAGAAGGGGGACGCCAAGGATCAACCGACCGCCGCCGACCGCGAACTCGAACGGATCGCCCGCCGGATGGCCGAGGCACGGCGACGCAGCCAGCAGGCGGCGTCGGCGAAGAACGAGCAGGTCACCGAGGAGGACTGGTGGAAGGCCGCGCAGCGCGTCGAGCGAGCGCTCTGGCTGCGTGCGTACTACGCCGAGAACTCCGGCGATCTCGCGGTCGAGAACGCCTATTCGGATCCGTGCATCACGTGCGCCGGCGAGGGAACGCTCGAGGTCACCAGCGACACCGGTCGCCCCGAGAAGCGGAAGTGCCCGACGTGTCAGGGCACGCGGTTCATGCGGAGCTTCCGCGCGCGGTGATCGGGGCGACGCAGCCGCCGCGAACGTTCGCAGCGTGGCTGGCGATCGCGTTCGCGTGGGCATCGGCATGTGCCTGCGCGTTCACCGTCACCGGCTGCGCCGCGCCGTCCCCGTCCCCGCCGCCGCAGCGTCCCGCCGCGCCCGAAGTCCCACGCCCCGACCGCGCGCCGCGCGGCGCCAGCGTGACGATCGTTCCGCCGCAACCGATCCAAGACCCCGACGCTGCGCCGTCGATCCTGCGGCCACGCGCCGACGCCGCCGACGACGAGATCGCGCGCGTCGGTGATCTCGTGCTTCGCAAGCACGACCTGTTCGACCGGCTGCGGGAGACCGAACCCGAGTTCGTGCGGAAGTGGATCGACTACTTGGTCATGGATGCGTTGCTGGCCGACGAGGCCGAGCGCTACTCGATCGCTCCCGATGTCGCCGCCGTCGATGCACGGCTCGACGCCGAGATCGCCGTCTTGCGCAAGCGGGTCGTCGAAGAGCTGTCGCCGCAGGCGACGTTCGACGACTACCTCCAGCGTCGATTCGACATGGACTTCGCCGAGTACCGGCGGTGGCAGCGTTCGAACCGGATGCGGGACTGGTACCGGCAGGCGGTCGTCCACTACCTGACGCTGCGCGAAGACCGCGTCCAGATCCGGATGTTGTCGACGACGGACGGTGAACTGGCGAAGGACCTCGCGCGTCGCGTGCGCGACGGCGCCGACTTCGCGACGCTCGCTCGCCGCCATTCCGAGGACGAGAGCCGCAAGGACGGTGGTCTGCTGCCGCAGTTCCGGCGCGGCACCGACCATCCGGTCGTCGCAGTCGCGTTCACATTGGAGCCGGGTCAGGTCAGTGACGTTCTGCCGGTCGAGCGCGATGGTGTGACGCGTTACTACCTCGTCGTCTGCTTGCAGCGCTTCGAAGGTCGTGACGTGCCGTTCGCCGACGTTCGCAGCGAGATCGAGGATGCGATCGAACGCGGCCCGCTGCCCGAGGCCGAGTTCGAGGCGACGTTCGTGCAGTTGCTCGCGCGACGGCGGTGACTTGCGGCGCGACGGGTGGTGTTCTTCCGATCCGTGGATGGTTAGAACTCTGCGCCCATGGGAGACATCTCCAGGGAACCGGCCGCAGGCGGCGGCACCGGTTCCGATGCCAACGAGTCTTGCGTCGACGGCCCATGGGACGGACGGCGGCAACGTCCGACACCAACGGAACTCGAGCGACGCGGCCTCGGCCCCGACCTCGGGGATCCCGCGACGGTCGAGGACGCCGAGGTGACCTGGCTCGGCGGCGGATCGCTCGACGTGGCTAGACTTCCGCAGCCGACGGCCACCGATGCCTCGGTGCATGCACCGGTGAGCGAGCGCGAGCAGAACCACGAC
>JAEYTU010000271.1 GCA_023433825.1 Planctomycetota bacterium | reverse complement strand
GCGTCGCCGTGTTGCGGACCGCTGCCGCCGACGTGCGGATCGCCGAAGCCGAACTCGCGCGCTTGCAGGGTCTGCGCGCCGGGGACGCGGGTCTGCCGGTCGTCGCCGGTCAGCGGCTGATCGACGTCGAGAACGAACTCGTGCGCGCGCGCCAACGTGTCGAGAACGCTCGCCTCGAACTCGAGCGCCACGGCTTCGACGTCGCGCTGACCGACGGCGTCGAGTCGGGCGCGGCGCCGGCGCACGGACCGCAGCTCTGGCGGCACGTGCTCGCACACAACGGCCTCTGGTCGACGCTCGCGAACGAGCTGTTCGCAGCGCTGCCCGAGCCGATGCAGGAACGTCACGGCACCGTCGCGCAGATCGGCGAACTCGTCGGCGCCGGGCTCGTGACCGACGAACTCGTCGCAGCCGTTCGCTCGCAGCCGACGCTGGCCGAGCACTTCGCGTCGACGTCGAGTCTGCTGCTCTCCGGTCACTCGCCGGCGAAGGTCGCGGCGCTCGGCGCCGCCGGTGCGCTCGCGTCGCGCGTCGTCGTCCGCGCCCCCGCGGGCGGCGACGGTGCCCCGACCGACTACGACGTCGCGGCCGTTCGCGTGCGCTTGGGTGACCACGTCGCGATCGGGCACGAACTCGCGACGCTGCACGACGCGCGGACGATGCGGCTCAAGATCGAGGCGAACGGGGGCGACGTCGCCCTGCTCGCGGCCGTGCTCGCCGACGCGCGGCCGCTGACCGCCGAGCCGACGATCGTCGGCAGCGGGCCGACGCTCGCGGATCTGCGGCTCGAGCGGATCGCCGCCGACGACGCCGCGCGCGGCTCGGCGATCGGGATCGTGACGACGAACAACACACCGCTGTCGACGACCGATGGCCCGCGCAGTTGGGCGTTGCGCGCCGGCATTCGCTATCGCGTTCGCGTGCCGGTCACGACCGTCGACGACGTCTTCGTGCTGCCGCGCGACGCCGTGGCCGCGGTCGGCGCCGACCAGTGTGTGTTCGTCAGTCACGGCGATCACTTCCATCCCGAGCCGGTCCGCGTGCTGCACATCGATCGCGAACGCGTCGTGCTGGCGCCGTCCGACCATCTGAAGCCCGGTGCGAAACTCGCCGTCCGCGGCGCGTTCGCACTCGCGCAGGCGATGCAGAAGGACGCCGGTGGCGGTCACGACCACCACGGCCACGACCACTGAGCCGCGCCCGATGCTGAACGCACTGATCGCTCTCGCGCTGCGACACCGCCTCGTCGTCGCGATCGCCGCCGCCGTGTTGCTCGCGTTCGGCATCGATCGCGCGCTGCGGCTGCCGATCGACGTCTTGCCGGACCTGACGCGTCCGACCGTCACGATCCTGACCGAGTGCCACGGCATGACGCCGGAATCGATCGAACGCCTCGTCACGCGGCCGATCGAGCAAGCCGTCAACGGCACGACCGGAATCACGCGACTGCGGTCGACGTCGGGGCTCGGCCTCAGTTCGGTGCAGGTCGAGTTCGGGTGGGACACCGACGTCTACCGCAACCGGCAGTTGGTCCAGGAGAAGCTCGGAACGGCGCGCAGCCAGTTGCCGCCGGGCCTGTCGCCGGAGATGGCGCCGGTCGCGAGCATCATGGGTCAGATCCTGCTCGTCGGCGTCCGCAGCCGCAGCGGCGACACGTCGATCGACGAACTCCGCGCGCTCGTCGACCGGATCGTGCGACTGCGACTGCTGGCGATCCAAGGCGTCGCGCAAGTGACCGTGAACGGGGGCGCCGCGCGCCAATTGCTCGTCGACGTCGACGGCGATGCGTTGCGTGCGCACGGCGTGACGATCGCCGACGTCGCGGCGGCGGTCGGCGCCAGCAGTCGCCAGTCCGGCGGCGGTCCGGTCGCGCTCGGGACGACGGCGCCGATCGTCCACGTGGCCGGTCTCGCCGACGGCGCCGACGACGTCGCCGACGCGCTGCTCCGCGACGACCCCGTGCGGCCGCTGCGCGTCCGCGACGTCGCGTCGGTCGCATTCGGCGGTGCCGCGATCCGCGTCGGCGATGCCGGTGTCGACGGCAAGCCGGCCGTCGTCCTGGCGATCAGCAAGCAACCCGACATCGACACGCTCGACCTGACGCGCCGCATCGACGCGTCGCTGGCGGGACTCGCCGCGGCGCTGCCGGAGGACGTCGAGGTCCTGCCGTCGCTGTACCGGCAGTCGGAGTTCATCGAACGCGCGGTCCACAACGTCGCCGATGCCGTCCGCGACGGTGCGATCCTCGTCGTGCTCGTCCTGTTCCTGTTCCTCGCGAACCTGCGGACGACGCTGATCACGCTGACGGCGCTGCCGCTGTCGGTCGCCGTGACGACGCTCGTGTTCTGGATCGCCGGAATCTCGATCAACACGATGACGCTCGGCGGTCTCGCGGTCGCCGTCGGTGCGCTGGTCGACGACGCGATCGTCGACGTCGAGAACGTCTTCCGCCGGATGCGTCAGAACGCGCAACGCGCGACGCCGCGCGCCGTCCTCGACGTCGTCTTCGCGGCGTCGAGCGAGGTGCGCAAACCGATCCTGATCGGGACGCTGGTCGTCGTCGCGGTCTACCTGCCGCTGTTCGGACTGTCCGGCATCGAAGGGCGGCTCTTCGCGCCGATCGGCGTCACCTACATCCTCAGCGTGCTCGCGTCGATGGTCGTCTCGCTGACGCTGACGCCGGTCCTGTGCTCGTGGCTGCTGCCGGGCGCGAAGGCGATGACGCACACCGGCGACGGGCCGTTCGTGCGGTTCGCGAAGCGCATCGCGACGGCGTGCGTGACGTTCAGCGTCGCGCGCGCGCGGTGGGTCGTGCTGGCGTTCGCGGCCCTCGTTCCACCGGCGCTGCTCGTGCTCGCGACGCGTGGCTCCGAGTTCCTGCCGGCGTTCCAGGAGGGCTCGGTGCAGGTCAACCTGTTCCTGCCGCCGGGCACCAGCGTCGCGACGTCCGATGCCTACGGGCGCCGGCTGGAGCAGATCGTCGCCGACGTCGACGGCGTCGCGTCGATCGCACGACGCACCGGCCGCGCGGCGAACGACGACCACGTCATGGACGTCAACGTCAACGAGGCCGTGCTGAACTTCGCGCCGGACTCGACGCGCGGTCGTGCCGAGATCCTGACCGAGATCCGCGAACGCGTGCACGCGGCAATGCCGGGTGTCTCGCTGTCGGTCGAGCAGCCGCTCGCGCACCTGCTGTCGCACATGTTGTCCGGCGTCTATGCGCAGGTCGCCGTCAAGGTCCACGGCCCCGAGTGGAGCGTGCTGCGCAAGGCGGCGCGCGAGATCGCAGCCGCGCTGCGTTCGGTGCCCGGCGTGACCGACTTGTTCGCCGAGCCACAGGTGCTCGTCGACCAGATCGACGTTCGCCCGCGTCGCGACGACCTCGCGCGGCTCGGACTCGACGTCGCTTCGGTGGCCGACGTCGCCGAGATCTCGCTGCAAGGTCGCGAGGTCGCGACGCTGCAGACCGACGCGATCGCCGTGCCGGTCGTCGTGCGGCTCGCCGAACGCTTCCGCGCCGACATCGACGCCGTGTCGGACCTCGCGCTCGGCGACGGCGAGCACGGGACGCTGCGGCTGCGCGACGTCGCCGACGTCGTCGTCGCGGGCGCGACGAACACGATTCAGCGCGAGGACCTCGAGCGACGGATCGTCGTCCAGCACAACGTCGAGGGACGTTCGCTCGGGGCCGTCGTCGCCGACGTCGAGACGGCACTCGCGCCGATCCGCGCGCGGCTTTCGTCCGGTTACGGGATCGCCGTCGGCGGTCAGTACGAGGCGCAGCAGTCGGCCGAACGGACGCTCGTCTGGATGTCGCTGCTCGCGTTCGTCGCGATGGCCGGGATCGTCTGG
>JAEYTU010000267.1 GCA_023433825.1 Planctomycetota bacterium | reverse complement strand
GCGTCTTCTATCCCGACGGCATGGCGCCCGGGGACTACCTGGCGCACTACGCGACGCAGTTCGACGCCGTCGAGGCCGACGTCACCTACTACCGCGTGCCCGACGCGCGGTTGGTCGACGGGTGGCGGCACAAGACGCCGGCCGGGTTCACGTTGGCGGCGAAGTTCCCCGGGTCGATCACGCACGGCGGCAAGGGGGAGGCGAAACCCGACGCGACGCGCGTGTTGAACCTCGACGTCGTCGGCGAAGACCTCGAACGGTTCCTCTCGGCGATGGATCGACTCGGCGACCGATGCGGGCCGCTCGTGCTGCAGTTCCCGTACTTCAACAAGAGCGCGTTCACGTCGGCGGGGCCGTTCCTCGATCGACTCGACGCGTTCCTGCGCGCGCTGCCGCCGCGGTTTCGCTACGCGGTCGAGGTCCGCAACAAGGCGTGGCTCGGCGAGCCGCTGCTCGCGATCCTGCGGGCGCACCGGGTCGCGCTGGTGCTGGTCGACCTCGTCTACATGCCGCGCCCGGAGGAACTGGCGCAGACGCTGGACGTGTTCACGACCGACTTCACGTACGTGCGGCTGATCGGCGATCGCAAAGCCGTCGAAGCCGTGACGACGACGTTCGACCGCGTCGTCGTCGACCAGGAGCAGCGATTGCAGCGGATCGCGCGGTTGTTGCGCGTCGCGCTCGCACGCCTGCCGGTCGTGTTGACGTTCGCGAACAATCACTACGCGGGTCATGCGCCGACGACGATTCGGCGATTGGTCGAGATCGTCGAGGCGCCGGAATGACGCGATGGGCCGCAAGGGCCGCGAATCCTCGCGGCTCGCAACAGTTCACGAGGTCCGTTCGTTGGCGACGGCCGTTTGGTCGCGGCGCGGCGAGCGGCTCTGGAGGCCCCAGAAAACACGTCTCGTCCCATCGCGGCCCGCGCGAGGTCGGCTTCCGCGCGCAGCGCGGAGGCTTTCGGCTTCGGCCCGATCGCGGGCTGCGATGGGAGTGACGCGACGCGGCGTCGCGTCATGGACGGCCGCTTTGCTCGTCGCCGCCGGTTGCGCGGTCGCCGGCGAGTTCGTCTTCCTCTTCCTCGCCAGTCGCTCGATGACTCTGCTCGACGTTCGGATCGAGGGGTGCGTTCCTGCCGCCATGTTCGCCCGCGCGCTCTGCGAGACTGCGACGCTGCTCGGCGGATGGACCGGAGTCGTCGTTGCCGCACGCATTCTTCGGGCCGGTGCGATGGTCGACCGTGTCCTGCTGACGGCATGTGCACAGCTCGTTCTCTGGCTCGCAATCGACGGGATCGCGGTCACGCTCGACGAGGGATGCCGCGCGGCGTTGTGTTCGTGCGGACTCGCACTCGTCTGGGTGTTCGTCCTCGGAGTGATGACCGACCGCACCCCTCGCGTTGGCCGCGCCGAACGCGTAACACCCCCTGCATGGGCACCTATCTCGATCGCATCACCGCCGACATGAAGGCCGCGATGAAGAGCGGCGACAAGCCGCGACTCGAAGTCCTCCGCATGCTGATCAGCGACTTGAAGCGGCGCGCGATCGATGCGCAGGTCGATGCACTGAAGGACGAGGAGGAGGTCGCGATCCTGCAGAAGGCCGCAAAGACGCGGAACGAGTCCGTCGCAGACGCGAAGGCCGGCGGCCGCGTCGACATCGCGGCGCGCGAGCAGGCCGAGATCGACGTCATCACGGCATATCTGCCGCGCCAGATGTCGGCAGACGAGGTCGCGGATCGTGTGCGCGCATTGGCGGCGGAGATCGGCTACACGGGCGGCGCCGACACCGGCCGCTTCATGAAGGAATGGATGACGCGCTACAAAGGCGTCGCGGATGGCAAACAAGTGCAAGCGGCATTGAAGACGCTCGGCTGAGCGCGACACGGTTCGTCGCGGTCGGATCCGAACGACGTCGCCGGAAATCCCTTAGGGGAAAGACGCAACGAAACTCGATCGAAAGCTGCGTCGTTTGCGAAGTCCCCCGTGAGGCCGAAGCTGCCGCGTGGGACAGTGCCCATGCTGATGCAGTCCCTGAACGTCCGTGATCAGACTCTCGCGCTCCTGCCGGAGCGCGCGCTCCATTGGCGAGAGCGCGACTGTCTCGTCGTCGCCGATCTGCGCATCGCGACGCCGAACAGTGCGCAGGATCCGATTGCGGCCGTCGACGAACTGGAAGGCGACCTCGCACGCCTCGACGAAGCCCTGCGGACGACGCAGTCGCGGCAGCTCGTCGTCCTCGGCGACTTGATCCCGCCGAACACGATGCCGTCGCTGGATGCGATCGACCGATTCGCGGCGTGGCGCGTGGCGACGCGCGCCGAGATCGTGCTCGTGCGATCGCACGAGGCACCGGTGCAGCGCGACTTCGTCACGTCGTTCCACATTCAGTCGGTGGCCCTTCCGCTCGAATGGGGTCCGCTGCTGCTTGCCGCGGCGCCAGCGTTGAGTCGCGACGCCTACACGCTGTCGGGCGCGCTCGCGCCGGTCATCGACGTCGTCGACGAGAACGTGTCGCGAACGCTGCCGTGCTTCCACTTCGGACCGCGGATCGGACTGCTGCCTGCGTTCTCGAAGGCAGCCCGGTCGACGCGGATGTATCGCGAGGAGCCCGATCGCGTGTTCACGATCGACGGGCCGCACGTCGATCCGTTCTGACGTTCTGACGGCGGGCTTCCCCCGGCGTGCCTGCGGCGCGATCGTGCCGCCCCGATGTCGACCTCGTTGCCGCCGTTCCCGACGCCCCTGCCGGACGTTCGATCCCGGTTCGTCCTCGATCCGACGATCTGCTTCCTGAACCACGGGTCGTTCGGCGCCTGTCCGCGCGACGTGCTCGCGAAGCAGACCGAATGGCGCGAACGCCTGGAGCGCGAACCGGTGCTGTTCCTCGGGCGTCAGCTCGAAGGCTTGCTCGACGACGTGCGCGACGTGCTCGGCGCGTTCGTCGGCGCGGATCCGGGTGATCTCGCGCTGGTGCCGAACGCAACGACGGGCGTCAACACGGTGCTGCGGTCGATCCCGTTCGCGGCCGGCGACGAGATCGTCGTGACCGACCACGAATACAACGCGTGCCGCAACGCCGCGGTCGCGGTCGCCGAACGCACCGGAGCGCGCGTCGTCGTCGTTCCGGTGCCGTTCCCGCTCGCATCGGCGAACGTCGTCGCCGACGCCGTGCTGGCGGCCGTCGGTCCGCGCACGCGCTTGGTGCTCGTCGACCACGTGACCAGTCAGACCGGGCTCGTGTTCCCGGTGAAGGCGATCGTCGACGGCTGCGCGAGTCGCGGCGTCGACGTGTTGGTGGACGGTGCGCACGCGCCGGGGATGCTGCCGCTCGATCTGCGGGCGCTCGGCGCCGCTTGGTACACCGGCAACTGCCACAAGTGGCTCTGCACGCCGAAGGGCGCCGCGTTCCTGCATGCGCGACGCGACCGGCAGGACGTGCTGCTGCCATTGGCCGTCAGTCACGGCTTCAACGCGGATCGCGCCGATCGGACGCGGTTTCGGCGCAACTTCGACTGGGCCGGGACGACCGACCCGACGCCGTGGCTGTGCATTCCGGATGCGATCCGGTGGCTCGGCGCGTTGTTCCCCGGCGGGTTCGCGGAGTTGCAGCGTCACAACCACGAG
>JAEYTU010000262.1 GCA_023433825.1 Planctomycetota bacterium | reverse complement strand
CGCGGCGACCGAGGTGTCGCAGCACGGCGTAAACCGGCAGGCTGCGCGCGCGGCGCGAGAACTCCGGCGTCCAGTCGACCGCGTCGCGCGCGGCGCCGTCGGACTTGATCAGGTACGCCGCCGTCGTCGACACGGCGGCGCGGTGTGCGGCCGGTTCCGCGACGATCGCCATCCCGCAGTCCTGCGGAACGTTCAGCCACTTGTGCGCGTCGACGGCCCACGAGTCGGCAGCGGCGACGCCGTTCGTCAGATGCCGCAGCGCGGGCAACGCCGCCGCCCACAGGCCGAACGCGCCGTCGACGTGCAGCCACGCGCCGTGCGCGCGCGCGAGCGGCGCGATCGCGTCGAACCGGTCGAATGCGCCGCTGTTCACGTCGCCGGCCTGCGCACAGACGATCGTCGGACCGGTGCAGGCGTCGAGCGTCGCCGCCAGCGCGTCGATTCGCATTCGCCCCTGGTCGTCGACGGCGACGCGACGCAGCGCGTCGGTGCCGATCCCGAGATAGCGCAGTGCGCGCGGGATCGTCGCGTGGGCCTCCGCACTCGCGACGACGGCAATCGGTGGCGCGTCGGTCAGCCCCTTCGCGTTGACGTCGTGTCCGACGCGGCGCAGCACTTCGTGGCGCGCTGCCGCGAGTGCCGTGAAGTTCGCCATCTGTCCGCCGGTCACGAAGCCGACGCTCGCGGTCGCCGGCAGCCCGAGCAGGTCGAGGATCCAGCGTGCGGCCGTCGTCTCGGCGACAGCGACGAGCGGCGACAGAACGTGGAGCCCGGCGTTCTGGTCGTAGGTCGACGTCAGCCAGTCGGTCGCGAGGCCGACCGGGTACACGCCGCCGATCACGAATCCGAAGAAGCGCGGTCCGGCGTTCGCCATCGTTGCGCGCGCCGCGGCGTCGTCGATCGCCGCGAGAACGTCGGCCGCCGGCGCGCCGGCGTCGCGCAGCGGCGTGTCGAGTGCCGCGCGAAGTGTCGTCAGGTCGACGTCGGGAGCGACTCGACGATCGGGGAGGGCGCGCAGGTAGGCGAGCGCGCGGGTCGCGGTCTGTTGCAGCAGTTCTTCGTCGTGCATCGTCAACTCATGTGGACCAGCAACCCGTGTCCGTTGGCGACGGCGGTGTCGAGGAACGCACGCAGGGGCGGAACGGACTCCATCACGTAGCCGAGTGTGTCGTCCTTGTCGGGGTCGCGGTGCCAGATGTCGGGATAGATCTTCAATGCGCGCATCTCCGCGGGATCGAATCGGGATCGCAGGTCGGCATCGGAGAGCGAACGAACGTGATCCCGCGCGAGACGGGTCTGCGCCGGACTGAGCACACGCGCCGGGCCATGCCCGGCGTCACTGCCGGAGAGTTCGGTCCCGCCGCCGGTCAAGAAGTGACGAGGCTCGTTTCCCCACGCGTCCTGATTCAGCAGGTAGTGCAGACCGTGCCACGCCTTGTCGAAGTCGATAGACGCAGCTTCGTCCGGAGCCAGTTCGAGTTCGGATTCCACCGCGTCGAGTCGCCGTCGGCCGAACCACCGTGACAACCAACTGGCTGCCGCCGCCGCCGCAGCGCGCGCCGTCGCGTATGCCTCGGGATCTTCTGGCGCGAGCACACGCCACATCAGCGGCGGATCGTCGAGCAAACGCGCCACAGTCGCTTCGCGCAGCGCGTAGACGCCAACGACAATTCCCATCCGCGTCTCCGCTCAGAGCAACCCGAGCAACCCGCGCCCGGAATCGCTGAGCAACGCACCGCCGGCATTCGCGCCGGGTGCGACGACAATCCCCTGCACGAAGAACGTCGACCCGTCGAGCACCGGCGACGCCGGGATCGGCAGGTTCCAATCGGCGAAGCCCCCTTGGTTCGACAGCGGGACGACGATCGCCGGCGCGAGACGCAGCGAGCAGCCGGGCAGCCCGAGGCTCGACGCGTCGAACGGCAGCGGGATCCCGTTCCACGTCTGGTCGTCGACACCGAGACACGCGAACACGCTCGAGATCGGCGACGACGGCAGATTCGCGAACTGCAACTGGAACTCGGCGCCGAGCAATGGTCGCGAGTTGGCGCGGGGCAGCAGCGTCGGAGTGCTGAGCGAGCCCGCGCAGCCAGCGCCATGCGCGGTGAACGTCGCGGTGTGCGCGTTGCGGATCGTCATCTCGAAGAGCTCTGCGGGACGCGAAACCGATGTCGAGTAGCCGCCGAAGCGAAGCATCCGCTGTCGGCCGACGTCGTAGACCATGCTGGCGTACTGCATCTGGTACGGCCCCCCGCTGGTCGGGAGGCGTGACCAGACATTCCCGTCGAACGTCCAGACCGCGTTCGTCGGTTGGTTCGTGGTCGTCGTTCCGCCGTAGAGGACCATGCGTCCGAGGGTCGAGTCGTACGCGTGGGCCGAGTCCTCACCCTGCAGGTCCGGTGCGATCCCGAATCGCTCACGCCACACCTGACCGTCCCATTCCCATGTGTCGCTCAGCGAACCGCCGCCCGCCATCGGCGTGCCGCCGAACAGGACGACGCGCTGGCGTGCCGCGTCGTAGACCATCTTGTGACCGCGGCGGCCGGGAGGGCCGCCGGCACCGCGCTGGACCCAAACGGCGCCGTCCCACTCCCACGTGTCGGAGAAGAACCTGCCGCCACCGAACATCACGAGAACGTTCCGCCCGGCGTCCCAGACGATCTCGAAGTCGTCGCCGCGGTTGGCGGGGGGCGTCCCCGGAACCCACACGAAGCCCGTGCCGACCCATTCCAGCAATCGCATCGGCAATCCGCCGTGGGAGGTCGACGTGCTGCTCATCGCGAGGATGCGCCCGCGCTGCGGAGAGAACACGAAGCGCGTCGGGTGCGTGCGGAGGTTGATCGCGTTCGTTGGCTGGAGCTGTCGCCAATCGACGCCGTCGAACTCCCAATAGTCGGTCAGGTTTCCTGAGGCGCCCCGTCCACCGGCAATCAGTGTTCGATCACGGATCGGATCGTGCACCATCTCGTGCTGATACCTCTGCGCGGGGACCGTGACCGTCGGCACGAAGTTCCACGCACCGATCGTCTGCGACTGCGCGTCGAGACCCGCCGCAGGCAACGCGGTGAAGAGAGCCGTCAGAAGCGTTCGTTGCATGGTTTCGTCTCCGTCGAGGTTCCCCCTGGGCGCGGGCGGGAAGGCCGCGAACGGTCGGTTGGCGGCACAAAGCTGTCAAGCGTCGGCGCGGTCGCGCGCCGATACTGCGCCACGACGATGACGCGAACGACGACGACGACCGATCGATGGCTTGCCGGGATCAGCCTCGCGCTCGGTGCGCTCGCGACGCTCGCCGTCCTGTGTTTCCACTTCCCAGAACTGCTGACGAGTCAGCAGATTCGCGCCGTCTACACGGAGACGTTCGCTCGGCGTTTGCTCGCCGGCGGACTCGTCGTCGCATTCGTTTGCGGGACCGTGGCGATCCTCCGCGGCGGCGCACGACGAACGGCGCTCGCCGGCGTCGTCCTGTCGACGATCGCCGTCCTCGCCGGCGGCAGCCGTGTCGAGTTCGACGCCATCGAGCCGACGCCGTGGTCGCTCGGCGTCGACTGGTTCGTGTTGTCGCTGTTGTTCTCGGCACTGGTGTTCGTGCCGATCGAACGTTTCCTCGGTCAGCGCGCGCAATCACCATTGCGCCCCGAGTGGCGCACCGATCTCGCGTACTTCTTCGTCGGCCACGTCGGCGTGCAGTTCGTGCTGATCGCGATCACGGCGTCGACGCAGACGATGGCGGCGCTCGCCGCGTGGGCGCCGTTGCAGTCGACGATCGGGGCGCTGCCATTGTGGATCGCGTTCCCGCTGGCCGTCGTCGTCGCCGATCTCGCGCAGTCGCTGCTGCACCGCGCCTATCACCGCGTGCCGTTCCTGTGGCGCTTCCACGCCGTCCACCATTCGGTCCGTCACCTCGATTGGCTCGCCGGTTCGCGGATGCACGTCGTCGAAGTGCTGCTGACGCGGACCTTCGTTCTGCTGCCGTTGCTCGTGCTCGGGTTCCCGCAGGCGGCGATCCACGCGTATGTCGTGCTCGTCGGCATTCAGGCCGTGCTGGCGCACGCCGACGTGGGCCTTCGCTTCGGTTGGCTCGAGAAGGTGCTCGTGCTGCCGCGCTATCACCATTGGCACCACGCGCGTGACCCCGGATACGTCGATGCCAACTACGCCATTCATCTGCCGCTGATCGACCGCCTGTTCGGAACGCATCGACTGCCCGACGACGGCAGTTGGCCGCACGAGTTCGGTCTGTTGGATCCGAGCGAAGTGCCGGATGGGATCGTGCGGCAGCACGTCGTCCCGTTCCGGCGGCGTCGGCGTGCGGGGTCGACGGTCGAACCGAGTTGAACCACGCGGTCGGCCCCTTCCGCGCCGAGAACGGCCGCTTCGGCACGACCGCGATGGCCGTGCTGCTGCTGCAGATCCACTACCGGACCAGCAAGCTCGAGTTCGTCGCGCGCACGTGACCGCCGCGGTCACCGATACCCAGTCACGTCTTCCGGCAATCCCTTTTCCTGCACCTCGACGAGATACCGCCACGCATCGGGCTGACTGCCGTCGACGTCGGTGAAGCCGTAGACCTTCGCGAGTTGGCCGCTCGACAGCGAATGGCCGTTCCATCGCGCGACGGCAGGATCCTGCGCGAGTGCCGCGACGGCGCGGCCGACGAACGCCGGCGTCTCCGAGATCGCGAAGTGCGGGATCCGCGCCGTCGCGTCGCGCCAGTTCGCCTCGGTCACGCCGAACGCGTCGAGCATGGCCTCCGAGCGCAGCCACCCCGGCGTCAACGACACGGCCGTCGCGCCGCGCGGCCCCAGTTCGTGTGCGAGCGCGAACGCCATGCGGCCGACGGCGGCCTTGACGAGGTCGTAGAAGAACGACACGCGATAGCGCGTCGCGTTGTACGCGTCGGTGCCGTCGTTGACCTCGACGACGAGGCCGCCCGGCGTTCGCAGCAGCAGCGGAATCGCGAAGTGACTCGTGATCGCGTGCGTGTCGATGCCGAGCCGCAGCAGGCGCAGGCCGGCGTCGAGCGACGACTCGAAGACCGTCGCGTTCCATTCCATCGTCGTCGCGCCGAAGACGTCGTTGACGAGGACGTGCAGCCGGCCGTGCTCGCGGTCGATGCGGGCGACGAGGTCGCGCACTTGCTCGGGCACCAAGTGATCGACCTGCACCGCGATGCCGCGACCACCGGCGGCGTTCACCAGTTCGGCCGTCTCCTCGATCGTCTCGGGGCGGTTCATCTCCGAGCGCTGCGTCCGAGTCGTGCGCCCGGTCACGTAGACGGTGGCGCCGGCCGCGCCGAGTTCGACGGCGATCCCGCGTCCCGCGCCGCGCGTCGCGCCGGCGACGAGGGCGATTCGGTCGGTCAGTGGAAGGTGCATCGAGATGTCTGCGTCAGCGGGATTCGTCGTCGACGACGCGAGTGCCGCGATCGTTCTCGAGCGCGAGGACCAATCGTTCCGCCGCCCATTCGAATGCCTGCGCTCGTTCGTCTGGATCGAGGAGATCGCCTTTCGTCTTCGAGGTGACGCTCGCGACGGTCTTGCCGGTGACCACCTCGTCGAACGCGATCGTCAGGATGATGAATCTCCGGCTCGCCGTGATCGCGATGCGCGCGTGAAGTGCGCGCGCCTTCCGCTCGGGCGGCAGCGCTTCGCATTCCTTGTCGCCGATCACCTTCATGTTGTTCCGCGTCATCGAGTTCGCGAACTCGACATCCATTCCGTACAGCGACGTGGTCGTCGCACCCGAGTCGGGTTTGGCGACGACGACGTAGTCGAAGTTCGCGAAGCTGAATCCGCTCGAATAGACCAACTGCGAAGGCGAGCTGCAGCTTGCCATCACGAGGATCAGAGTCGCCGCCATCCATCCAGCGATGCGCATTGCGCGCGAGCTTCTACCGATCCTCACCCCGGATCCCAACCGCACCCGTCCGCCCGCACGCGGCGACCCTGGCTCACCGGCCGCGCAGCAACACGTCGGCGCGCGCGACCGCGGACGCCGGATCGCCAGCCGCGGCGTCGGCGCCGATGACTTGGTGCAGATCGTCGACGACCGTGAACGGCATCCCACCGACGAGGATCGGCGGGCAGTCGGCACCGAGGCTTCGGCGCAACCCCGCGATCGCCTGCCGTGCACTGCTGACGTGCAGGACGAGCGTTGCACCGAGCGCGATCAAGTCGACGCGCCGGTCCTGCAGCATCCACTCGAAGTCGCTGGCCGGCATGTCGGCACCGAGGTCCCACACGTCGTAGCCATGCATGTCGAAGCGCTCTGCGACGAGACGAACGCCGAGACCGTGAAGGTCACCGCCGACGGCGCAGGTCAGCACGCAGCGCCCGATGCGGGGCGTCGGCGGCGTCAGCGACGCCAGCCGGTCGAGGCAGCTTTCGACGACGCGCGACGCGTAGTGCTCGTCGGCGATCGGGATCTCGGCCATCAGCCACATGCGGCCGATCTCGCGCTGCACCGGCGACAGCAAGTGGTCGTGCACGTCTGCGACGCTGGCGCCGGCCGCGTGGGTCGCGACGACCAGTTCGATCGCGTCACGACGACGGTTTTCGAGCAGAGCCAGCAGGAAGCGACGGGCTTCGACCCGCAACGGTGCATCGCCTTCGAGCCAACTCGGAACTTCGACCGGCGCGGTTTGCGCGCGGTGCAACGCGTGGACGAGGTGACGGTCGACGACGTCGTGGCAGCCGTTCGGCAGTTCGCGGCGCAGCGACGTCCGCATCGCCTCCAGGTTGGCGACCAAGTAGTCGTCCGCGACGCCGCGGTGCGCGAGCGCGACCTTGTACCAACCGATCTGGTGGGCGAGCAGTTCGGCACGGTCGACGTCGAGCGACTCCGCCAGCGTCAGCAGCCGCGATCGCGTGTCGTCGACCGGATCGGCGAACGTGCTCGGCAGTCCGTCCGTCACGAGGTCGGGGCGGCTCCGCGCCAGCGTGTCGACGACGGCCACCGCGTGGGCCCGGGAGCCGCGCCGCAGCAGGTCGGCGGCAAACCGTTCGGGTGACTGCATGCCGTTGTTTACCTCGCCCACTGCCGAATTCGCACGCGCTGAACTTCGTCTGCATCCAGACGCGCGATTCCTGCGAAGACGCGTTTGAACCATCGGCCGACCGACTCTCGGTCAGCCCCAACGAAGGTACTCATGAACGTCATTCGCATTCCGCTGATCGTCCTCTCTCTGACTCCATTCGGCCTCGCGGCCCAGACCCCGCGCGACGCGTCGGTCCCGAAGCCCGACAAGGACATCGTCGCCACCGCCATCGGCGCCGGGAAGTTCAACACGCTCGTCGCCGCAGTGAAGGCCGCCGGTCTCGTCGAAACCCTGCAAGGCAAGGGACCGTTCACGGTGTTCGCACCGACGGACGACGCGTTCGCGAAGCTCGGCAAGCAGACGATTGCCGATCTGCTGAAGCCTGAGAACAAGGCCAAGCTGACGGCGATCCTGACGTACCACGTCGTCGCCGGAAACCTGCCTGCGGGCAAGGTGACGACGATGAAGGAACTGACCACGGTGCAGGGGAGTCCGCTGACCGTCGTCGCCGACAAGAACGGCGTCATGATCGGTTCGGCGAAGGTCGCCGCGGCGGACGTCATGGCCACGAACGGTGTCATCCACGTCGTCGACTCGGTGCTGCTGCCGCCCGACGACCTCGTCGCCACCGCCGCCAAGGCCGGCAAGTTCTCGACGTTGGTCGCCGCCGCGACGGCCGCCGGCCTCGCCGACACGCTCGCCAACGGCGGGCCGTTCACGATCTTTGCGCCGACCGACGCAGCGTTCGCCAAGCTCGGCGACGAGGCCATCGCCGATCTGTTGAAGCCCGCGAACAAGGCCAAGCTCGCCGGCATCCTGAAGTACCACGTCGTCGCCGGCCGCGTCCGGGCCGCGGACGTCGTCAAGCTCGACGCGGCCAGGACGCTGCAGGGCAGCTCCGTGACGATCAAAGTCGACGACGGCAAGGTCATGGTCGACGGCGCCAACGTCGTCGCGACCGACGTCCTCGCCGGCAATGGCGTCATTCACGTCATCGACGCGGTCATCCTCCCGCGCTGATCGCGATCCGCATGGACGGCGCGCCGGAACGTTTCGAACGGACGGGCGCGCCGTCGGCCGTGGCGAGTACAAGGGGCGCGTCGTTTCCCGACCGCATGCCGCAAGCCTTGCTCCCGCAGATCGCCAATGGCGACTTGACCGCCGTCGGCGAGTTCCTCCGCCGCCACACGCCCCTGGTCTGGGGTCTTGCGCGGCGCTTCTGTCGGAACGCCCACGATGCAGAGGATGCGGTGCAAGACATCTTCCTCGCGATCTGGCGGAGTGCGGACCGTTACGACCCGCAGCACGGCTCGGAGCTGACGTTCGTCGCGACGATCGCGCGACGTCGGCTCGTCGATCGCATGCGCCGGAAGACGACGCGGCCGCCGGACGAATCGCTCGACGATCCGACGCTGCTCGCCGCGACGCGCGAGACGGACGAACTCGAGGTCGGCGAGGAGGCGGCGCGCGCGCGTGAGGCCATGCAACACTTGCGACCCGAACAACGCGAAGTGCTCGAACTGGCCCTCGGACACGGGCAATCGCACCAGGAGATCGCGGCGGCGGTCGGCATTCCCCTCGGCACCGTGAAGAGCCACGCGCGACGTGGCCTGATCCGTTTGCGCGAGATGCTCGGCGTCGACCCAGCCACGGGCGGACAACAGCCGTGAACGAGCCGAATCCCACGCGACGCGACGCACTGCTCGCCGATGGCGCATTGGCGTGGCTCGACCCCGCCGATGCGAGCGAGTTCGACGCATTGCTGCGCGACGACGGCGTGCGAGCCGAGTTCGAAGCCTTGGAACGCGCCGCCGCGATGGCGTCGCTGGCGTTCGCCGAGCCGGTTCCGATCGAATCCGAAGACGCACGCCTGCTGCGTCTGACGGCCCGGCTCCAGCTGGATGCGATGGCGTTCTTCACCGGACGCGATCGCCCCGTCGTGACCTCGGCGTCCGCCGCGAATGCGCCAGCGTCGACCTCGGTCGGCCATCCCACGCTGCGATTCCTGCCGTGGGCCGTGGCGGCCGCGAGTCTGCTGGTCCTGCTGTGGTCGGCGCGCGCGCCGTCGGACGTGCCGCCCGCCGAAGCGCGCGCGGCGTTGCTCCGATCGAACGCGACGGTCGTGAAGTGTGACCTTCAGCCGGGTGCCAGCCCACGCCGCGGCGACGTGGCCGGCGACATCGTCTGGGACGGCGAACGCCAGCAGGGTTTCCTGCGCGTGCGCGGACTGCCCGCGCTCGATCCGCAGCACCGGTACCAGCTGTGGATCGTCGATGCGACGCGGCCAGGACCGCCGGTCGACGGAGGCTTGTTGGAGCTGTCCACCGACCCCGGCGAGGTCGTGGTGCGGGTGGCGTCGCGGCTGCGGGTGCAGCAGCCTGCCGCGTTCGTGATCACGCTCGAACCGGCCGCCGGAGTCGTGGTCTCGGCCCAGGAACACGTGATCGCGATCGCCACGCCGTGAGGCGGCTCGCAGTCGACTGCATCCAGTCGACTGCATCCAGTTGACGCGTTGCTGCGAACGCACGCACATGCGTCTCGCACTCGCCAGCCTCGTCCTAATCGTCACCCCACTCTTGCCAGCCCAGCAGCGGTTGCTTTCGCCCGACGATGTGCCGGCGCGGCAGACGGCCTCTCGGCTGCTGAACTTCGGCATCGAGGGGCTGCGAACGCTCGGTCCGACGGAGGGCGGCGAAAGACTGCTCGCCGCACTGCAGACGGCGCGGCTTTGTCTCGCGGACGGCTCCGCCGCGCGGTCCGCCGTCGAAGCGTTGCTGGCCGAGCCGGCTGCGCCCGCAACGCTGCTCCGGTCGGTGCAGGCGCTCGCGGCCGATCTGACCTTTCAGCCGGTGGCAGAGGCCGCGCTGCCCGCCGGCGTGCCGGGGTTCCTGGGCCTCGACGAACTCGAGCTGCGGCACTACCCGGCGTATCGGATGGTTCGCACCGAGATGAAGGGCGGCACGTTCGGTGCGTTCTGGCAGCTCTTCCAGCACATCCAAGAGCATCAGATCGCGATGACGACGCCGGTGCAGGTCGA
>JAEYTU010000494.1 GCA_023433825.1 Planctomycetota bacterium | reverse complement strand
CGACGACACCGTGCGGGTGGCCGTTCGCGGGTTGCTGGCCGACGCCGATCCGCGCGTGCACGTGCCGGTCGCGATCGCACTGCTGGAGGCCGGCGACGAGGCCGGGCTGGCGCTGTTGCGGGACGCGACGACTTGGACCGACGAGTTCCTCGGCGATCCGTGGGGTGCGCGGGATGCGCAGACGGCGCGGATGGCGCTCGCGAAGCTGCGGCCGGACGACGGTGCGAAGCCGGCGGCGGGCGCGGCGGACGCCGTGGCGGCGGGCGGGCCGACGTTCACCGGCGGGATCGAGGTGCGTTCGTGCAAGCACGGCGACTGGTTCGCGCGCTGGACCGAGGACGGCAGGGTCGCGTTCGGACTGCGCGGCGCGCTGCAGGCGCATTCGCCGGCGCTGACCAAGGTCCTCGCGACACCGCCGCCCGCGCAGGAGGCCGTCATCGGCGACGTGGTCTGCGACTACGTGCAGTCGGTCGACTTCGCCCGCAAGCACCGCCAGAAGTGCGCGCCCGGCGCGGTGCCCGAGGACCTCGCCAAGCGCCTCTCGGCCATCGCCGATGCGCTGACCGCCGACGGCCACACCGCCGAGGCCGAGGCGTTGCGCGTTCGGCTGAAGTGACACGAAGGTGCCTGGCACTTTCGTTTCACTTTGCCGGGGGAAGTGAGACAAAAGTGCCAGGCACCTTCGTTTCACTTCCCCCGGCAAAGTTTCACTCTCACCCCGCGTTCCACTGGCGGCGATCCATCTCCAACTGCATCGCCGTGTACGTGCGATCGTTGATCCGCCCCGCGTCGCGCAGGCGCAACAAGGCCTGCGACTGCGCGGCGGCCACGGCGGTGCGGACTTCCAGCGACACCGCGAGACGCGCGCTCGCCCGATGGCGCGCATCCAGGTCCGCGTCCTTCAAGGCGGTCAGCTCGTCCGCCATCGCCTCACGCAGGTGATGGACGGCCACCGGGCAACTGCGCTCGGAACAGAACTCGTCCAATCGCGCGATCCCGGCCGCCAGCACGTCCTGCCGCGCCGAACGCACCTCGCCTTCGGTCTGCTCGTCGTCGCGAATGCCGAGCAGCCGAATCAACGGCAACAACGTCAGCCCCTGCACGACGAGCGTTGCGAGGATGACCCCGAGCGTGCAGGCCAACACGGCGTCCCGACCGGGGAACGGCGCCCCATCGCCCATCGTGCGCGGTAGCGCCAGCGCCGCGGCGAGCGACACGACGCCGCGCACGCCGCACCACGACACCAGCAGAACGTGCCGCCACGACGGCTTCTCCCCCTCGCGCCGCACGAAGTCCTTCGCCAGCACGAACGGCAGGAACGCCGCCGGGAAGCACCACAGCACCCGCATGACCATCGTCACGCCGGCCACGACGATCGCGGCGATGGTCAGATCCCACGCCGCCGCACCGTCGCGCTCGGCGATTTCGACGATCAACTCCGGCGCTTCGAGCCCGACGAACACGAAGCAGAACCCGTTCAGCACGTGCACGATCAGCCCCCACGTCGAGTACAGCTCGACGCGCGCGACCGCCGGCACGATGTGGATCCGCCACGCGACGACGAACCCGGCCACGACGACCGCCAGCACACCCGACATCGCGAAGTGCTGCGCGACGAAGTACGCGAGGTACGGCGACAGGATCGACATCACGAACAGCACCTGCGTGTCGCGAACGAACCGGTTTCCCGCCGCGAACAGCGCCCCGACGGCGAGTCCGACCAGCGCGCCGCCGCACGCCACATAGGCGAAGTCCAACGCGACGAGCCCGGCATCGAACGCCCCGCTCAGGACGACCGCGACGCCGATCTGCACGCCGACCAGCCCCGTCGCGTCGTTGACGAGGCTCTCCCCGCCGAGGATCGCCGTGATCCGCCGCGGAATGCGCAGCCGCTCGATGACGGCCTGCACGGCCACGGTGTCGGTCGGCGACACGATCGCGCCGAGCACGAAGCACACCGGATACGGCAAGTCCGGCAGCAGCCACTTCGTGACGAACCCGACGACCAGAATCGTCGCCGCGACCAACCCGACCGCGAGCATGACGATCGGCCGCAACCACCGGCGAAAGTCGACCCACGACGTCTGGAACGCGTCGGCGTACAGCAGCGGCGGCAGGAACAGCACGAGGATCAGGTCCGGGTGCAGCGGCAGTCGCGGAACACCGGGAACGGCCGCCGCCGCCGCGCCGGCCAGTGCGAGCAACACTGGCGCTGGCGCCCGCAGTCGCGCGGCCAGCAGACCGACGCCGGCGAGCACGACGAGCAACAGGATCAGGACCGGGAGTTGGTCTTGCACGGGGCGGCATCGTGCGCAGCGCGAACCGCGATGCCAGCGCGTCGCGACGCGTCGTCGACGCGCCTTCGCCGCCGTCTCTCGCCGCATCGCGGGCCGCGACGCGACAGTGCTTGCTGGCGCCTCCCGTGCCGCTCGCGACACCGACGGCAAACGGCTGTTGCGAAGGAACGAACTCCACGAACTGTTGCACCCGCGAGGAAACGCGGCACTCCCGGCGCGATGGAACATCTCCGACCCGAGGCTAGTCTCAGTGCGCGCACGCCCTGCACCGAGGGTGATCGTCTCCATGCCCCGCGAGAACCCAACGATCGACGCAGCGGCTTCCCATCGCTTGCTGGGGCCTCCCGTGCCGCTCGCGACACCTTCGGCAATCGGCCATTGCCAAGGAACGAACCCGACGAACTGCTGCAACCCGCGAAAGCTCGCGGCACTCCCGGCCGAGAGGGCGCTCCGCTGAGCCCCCCTCGGTCGGACATCGAGGTCGTCGGCGAACCATCCCGTCGCCTGTCGCGACAGGGCGTCGACTACGTGCTGCGGGGCTGGCCGGCGCGCGCCCTCGGCTCGGCGTCGCCGCTGTGCAGCGCGCCGTCGGCGCAGCTCGTCTACCGCCTCGACGGGACCGCGCGCCCGTGCCGCGCCGTGATCCCGGACACCGTCGTCGACCCGCACGCCGACCTCCCGACGCTGTTCGCCGATCCGGCGTTCGAGCAGCTCCGCGACGACATGCGGCAGAGCCGTCTGCGCCGCGACGTCTGCGGTCGATGCGTCCACCGGATCGAATCCGGCATTCCGGCGAGCGCCGCGCTGGTGCGCGAGGTCGGTGACCTTCGTCCGGCGAACGCGACCGAAGGTCCCCGCCGCCTCGTCGTGCTGCTCGATGCGAAGAGCCCCACCGAGACCGACGCGACGGTCGCCCGGATCACGCCGCTCTTGCCGCGCCTCGAGCAACTCGAACTCGTCGCCGCGGACCCGCTCGCGCATCCGGTCGCGCGCGCGCTGTTCGCGTCGATCGCGAAGGACGCCTCCTCCGCGACCGCAACCCCCACCGCCGTCGTCCTGCACTGCCATCGCCTGCCTCCGGCATCGGAACTCCAGGCCGCACTCGGCGGCGCCCGCGTGGCGCGCGTCGTCGTCGAGCACGGTCCGAACGCCGGCGAGACACTCGCGGCCGCGGCGTCGCTCGCGCCTTCCGACGGCATCGAGCTTCGCATCGGCCTCGGAGCCGAGAACTGGTTCGACCTGCTCCCCGCCCTTCGCCTCGCGTCGTCGCACGGCGCCGCGTTGCGCACGGCGGTCCTCGACGACGTCGCGACGACGCCACTGCACGCCCTCGGCGTCCCCGAACTCGGATTCGTCCTCGCGCAATGGACCGGCCTCTGGTCGCTGCTGCACGCCCCTGACCACCCGACGGCGCTGACCGGCGGCCTTGTCGACGATTTGCTCGGCGAACTGCGAACGATCGCGAACGACCGCGCCGCCGCGTGGCGCTGGAAGGACGCGCAGCGCGGCCTGACCGGCGAAGCACTGTTGACGCTGCCACCGCTCGGGCACGAGTGGTTCGCCGTCGACGGCCACGTCGACGCGTTCGTTCGCGGCGTCCTCGCGCTTCCGGCCGTCGTCGTTCTGCGCGCATGGTGCGACGCGACGCCGCTACAGACGACGATCCGCGCCGGCCGCGACGCGGCGTGGTTGCGGATCCTGCTGCTGAAGGTCGCCGTCGAGACGACCGATCGCCGTCATCGCCTCGCCGTGCGGCGGCTCTATCAGGGCACCGCCGGCCGAGCGCGGCTGAACGACGACCTGACGACGGCCGCAGCGATCGGCGTCGAGGCCCACGTTCGCGGATGGCATCGCGACCTCGACCTCGCCGCGCTCTCGCACCCGCGCCAGCGGTTCGTGATCCCGGAACCGATCGCGCCGCTCGCCGCGCCGAACGCCGCCGCTGCACCGCGCGTCACGGTCCTGATCCCGAGCTACCGCCACGAGGCCTACATCGAGGCCGCAATGCGATCCGTGCTCGCGCAGGACGCGCCCGACTTCGTGCTGGCGGTCGTCGACGACCGCTCGCCCGATGCAACCGTCGAACGCGCGCGCGGCGTCGTCGACCCGCGCGTCACCGTCGCCGTCAACGAACGGAATCTCGGCCTCGGCAACGGCGTGCTGAACGCACTCGCGAACGTCACGACGCCGTTCGTCGCGCTGCTGAACTCCGACGACCTGTTCCACCCCGAACGTCTGCGCCGGTGTCTCGACGCGCTGACCGCGACGCCCGGCGCCGCCGTCGCCTGCACCGGCCTCGTCCTCGTCGACCGCCGCGGGAACGTCCTCGACGCCGATTCGGTCTCGGTCCTTCGCGAAGGCCAGATGATCCGCGACTGGGTGCGCTGGTACGGGAACGCGCTCCCCGACGAGCTGACCGGCACGGCGCTGTTCGAGGAGCTGCTGCGCCACAACTTCCTCGCGACGTCGAGCAACATCGTCTGTCGGACCGACTTCCTGCACGCGCAGGCCGAAGCGCTGCGAGACCTGAAGTACTGCCTCGACTGGCAGATCTTCCTCGAGGCCGCGCGCCAGGGCGTGATGGTCTACCTACCCGACGCGCTCGCGGCGTATCGGCTGCACGGCCACAACACGGTCTGGTTCCGGCACGACACGCGTTGGCGCTACACGGTCGAGGTCAACCGCGTCGCGGCGCTCGCCGTTCATCGCTACCTGCACGACGGCGACGGCGACGAGCACGAACGGCGCGTCGCCGCTCTGCACGCGATCGCCGACTCGCTGACGACGAACACCGAGGTCCACGGCTACGGCCTCTACCTGGCCGAGTTGTTCGGCGGCCGCTGGCTCGAGGAGCACGGCGCCGAGGACGAGAGCACGCGAACGTTCGTCGCGGCACTGGCGCGTCGCGCCGACCGCACGTCGTCGATCCACCACCTGCTGACGGCGCACGGGGAGGCGCTCGCCGGCTACCTGTCGCGGCTCTCCGAACTGCCGCGCCTCGACCTCGAACGCTGGCTCGGCGAGCTGCGCGCCGAGGAGAACAACGCGCTGCGCGGGCGCGCGGAGTGGTTGACCGGCCTCTGGCAGGAGAGCGTCGACCTGCTCGAAGCGGCGCGGACCGACTTCGCGAACGAACGCGACCGGCTGCTCGAGTTCCAGCGCGCCGTCGACACCCGCCTGCACGTCCTCGGCGAACGCGTGGCAGCACTCGCAGCCGGGTTCGGCGAACGTCATCTGCCGCAGGCGTCCGATCCGTCCGGCACGATCGACCACGTCAATCGCGAGATCGAACGCCTCGAACAGCTCGCCCATCACCTCGAACACGCGCGCGTCGAGTCGGCGCGGCGGCGGGAACGGCTGCAGGACGAAGTCACCGCATTGCGCGCCGACGTCGACGAACTGGTTCGTGGTCGCGAGACGCTGCGGGCCGAGATGGCAGAGCTGGAGCGCGAGTTCGTCGTCACGACCGATCGTCTGAAGGCAGAGCGCGACGCGGTCGAGAGCGACCTGCGCGACCGCGATGCCGCGCTGGTCGCCGCACGCACCGAGTCGGCCGCGACGCAGCTCGCACTCGACGAAGCTCGGGCGGCCGCCGAACGCGAACGCCAAGCGCTGCTGCATTCGCGCGAATGGCGCACCGGCAGCCTGATCTGGAACCGCGTTCCCGGGCTCCGGAAGACGTCGCGCCTGGCGAAGGAGTCGGTGCGGCAGTCGCGCGACGCATTCGGCCGGATCGCGACGAACGTCCGCCGACGCCTCGGTCGCAGCGCCGGCCCGCGCGTCGTCGTCGCCGTCGATCGCGAGTTCCCGTCGTGGCCCGACACCGACGCGCTGCAGCAGATGCAGTCGCTGCGCGACGCCGGCTACGCGATCCGCGTGTTCTGTTGGAGCCGCGGCGGTGCTTCGTGCATGCCGGCCGCGTTCGCGTCGCTGCTCGACGTGACGACCGTCCTGCAGAGCTCGCACGCGATCCATCGCCGCGACTACCGCCGTTACGCGCGCCGGATGCCGGCACGCGTCGGCGCGCTGATGCAGGAGATCGGGTCACGTCTCGGCCGGACCGTCGCCGATCTCGAACAGGACTACGAAGTGCTGCGCGCGTTCACGTTCGTGCGGCACGTCGAGAGCGAAGGTGCCGACTACGTGCACACGTGGGGATTCGACGGTGCGACGTTCGCCGCGTTCGTCGCCGCGCGCCTGCTGCAAGTGCCGCACGGCATGACCTGCGGCGTCGATCCGGCTTCGCGCGGCGATGCCGCGCTCGTGCAGACGCAGCTTCGCAG
>JAEYTU010000332.1 GCA_023433825.1 Planctomycetota bacterium | reverse complement strand
CCCGACGAGACCGCCCGGCGGTTCGAACGCGTCGACCAACGCCGGCAGCGATCCGTGGCCGCAGTCGGTCAGCACCTCGACGAGGTCGTCGTCGACGAGGCTCGGACGCGAGCCGAACGCGCCGACGAGGTCGTGCACCGCGGCCGCACCGAGTGCGACGATCCGGCGTCGTGCACGTTCGCGGATGCCGGGCTTCGCGTCGGGCGAGACATAGGCGTGCACCAAGTGAACGGCGACGACCGATCCGAACGACGCCAACACGCGCTCCGCGATCGGCCCTTCGCGTTCGTCGCCGAGCCGCTCGATCAGCAGCGGCACGAGCGCCTCGCCGGGCCCACGGCGGACGAGCACGGCCTCGAGGACGCTCGGATCGGCAGCGAGCGCGGCGGCACGCAGCACTTCGGCGTCACGTCGGAACGTCGGCTGCACGAGCACGGCCTCGACGAGCATGCCCCCGTCCAACGCACCCTGCAGCAGCCCGACGAGTGGCTCGGCCGGGGTCTCGTTCGCGCGTTGGATGACCTCCACCGGCGGGAACTGCTCCAACACGCGCGCGAACTCGTCCTGGTCCGCGAGTCCGATCACGAAGTCGACGACGAGCCGACGAAGGTCGCGGTCCTGCGTCGTCCACAGCGGTTCCATGTACCCGAGCGCTTCGCGGCCGAAGCCCTGCACGACCTGGCCGATCACGTCGCCGCGCACGTCGTCGGAGAACCGACCGAACAATCGAACGAGGCCGCGCTCCTTCCAACGAACGTGAACGTCGAACAGTCGCGGGAGGATCGCCGGTCCCATGCGCCGCAGCACGCGCACCAGCACGGCGGCCTCGGTGCGGAACTGGACGACGCCGGCGAGGACCTCCTCGACGGCGAGTTCGCCGAGTTCGACGAGGTCGTCCTCTGCTTCCGGGTGTCCTTCGCAGGCGCGTCGGACGAGCCGACGCGCGTGCGACGGGGTCGCCTCGATCTCGTCCATCCACTCCGAGCCGATCGTCACTTCCTCGTAGAGCGTCGGTTCGACGAGTGCCGCCGGAACGGGCATCCGGCAGACGATGCATTGCGCCATCGGCCGCGCGCTGGGTGCACCGCAGACCGGGCATCGGTACGGAGCGGTCGGGCTCAACAGATGCGACAGCGACGACGGCTGCGTCGGTTGCGCAGTCGCTGTGGTCGGCGGTCGTGCGGCCGCGTTCGCCGCGACCTCCGTCGACTGCGTCGACGACGTGACGACCGAAACGCTGGTCTGTTGCGACGTCCCGGTCACTTGCACGACCGACACGGTCTCGATCGCCGCGATCGCCTGCAGGTCCGCGCGAACGGACTCGACGCCCCGTTCGATCGTGGCGAGCCGGTGGCGCGCCAGGCGCACGTCGGCGCGTTCGCCGACGAGTGTGCTCGCACGTCCGATCCACGCCGCGCACGACTCGCTGCGTCCGGCGCGGACCCGCACGTCGACGGCCGTCAACAGGGCTCGCGCCGTGGCGTCGGTGATCCGTTCGCGCGCGGGGGACGCGACCATGCTCCGGAGCAGTCGTTCGCCGGTTTCGGCCGCGTCCTGCGGCAATCCCGCCGCGAGACGGGTCTCGAACAGCGTCAGAAGCGCGGCCTCGCTCTCGTCGGTGCGCACGGCGCGTTCGGCCGCGGCGACGGCGTCGGCCGGGCGCTTCAGGGCGAGCAACGTCCGCGCGAGCGCGAGGTCGTTGCGCCCAGTCGCGTAGCCGGCCGAACGCAACAGGAAGACGTGATGCTGATGCGCCGCTTCGTGCTCGCCGCGGCTCGCCAGCAGTTCGGCGAGCAGCAGGCGGGCGTGTTGGTTCTGCGGATCCTCTTCGAGCACGCGACGAAGGCGCGGCAGCGCGCCCTGGACGTCGCCGGTCATCGCCAGTTCGACACCGAGCAGGAACGGCTCCAGCGCGGCTCGCTGTCGGACCTCTTCCGCGATGCGTCGCCATCGCAGCAGCAGCAGCCAGATCAACGCGGCGGCGATCGTCGTCACGACGAGTTGGACCAGCGCCGGTTCGGCGACGAATGCCGTCACCCATGAACTGGACGTCTCGGCTGCCGCGGGGCTCGCCGCCGGTGCGCTGGCCGGACTCGTCGGATCCTGGATCACGGTGCGATGGCCAGAAGCGGTTCGAGGGAGTCGACGAGGCGATCGAGTTCACCGACGCGTCGGATCGCGAGCAGGATCCCGGGCGCGTAGGCGCGGCGGTCGAACGCGTCGTGACGGATCGTCAGCAGCTGCCCGAGACCGCCGAACAGGATCTCCTGGTGCGCGAGCAGACCGGGCAGACGGATCGCGTGCACCGGGATGCCGTCGACGCGTTCGCCGCGGGACGCCTCCGTGGCGCCGTCCGCGTCGCGGCCGCGCGTCGCGCCGAGCATTCGTGCCGTGTGGATCGCGGTGCCCGACGGCGCGTCCAGCTTCTTGTCGTGATGCAGTTCGACGATCTCCGCGTCCGGGAAGTGACGGATCGCCTCCTTGGCGAAGCGTTGCATCAGCACGACGCCGAGCGAGAAGTTCGGAGCGAGCACGACGCCGACGCGGCGCGACGCAGCGAGCGTGCGGAGAGCGTCGAGTTCCGCGTTCGAGATGCCGGTCGTCCCGGAGACGACGGAGACACCGCGGGCGATCGCCGTGCGAAGGTTCGCGCCGACCGCGGTCGGCACCGTGAACTCGACGAGCACGTCGGGACGACTCGCGGCCAGTGCGGAGTCCAGATCGTCGGCGCGTCCGCTCGTTCCGACGAGGGTCAGATCCGTCTGCTCGCGAATCGCGGCGACGACCATGACCCCCATCCGGCCGCCGGCGCCGTGGACGTGAACCCGCAGCGACGTCATGCGCGAGACTCCGCCCGCACGAATCGCGCGGCCACGGCGAACTCGAGCAGTCGATCGACCAGCGCACCGAACGTGATCCCGGCGTGGGCCGCCGCCTTCGGCAGCAGGCTCGCCGTCGTCAGACCGGGGATCGTGTTGACCTCCAGCACGACGGGGCCATCCGGCGTCACGATCATGTCGGTGCGCGACATTCCGTCGCACTGCAGTGCTTCGTGACATCGGATCGCGAGACGCTGGGCGATCTCGATCTGCGCTGCCGACATCCCGCGTGGCGGCACGATCTCGTGGCAGGCCGCCGGGTCGTACTTCGCCGCGTTCGTGAAGTACGGATGACCGATCGGGTAGATGCCGACCGGCGGGAGCGCCTGCAGGTCGTCGCCGCTGTTGCCGAGGACCGGCACCGTGATCTCCTCGCCGACGATCGCGCGTTCGGCGACGAAGCGTCGACCGTCGTCGCGGAACTCGGTCAGGAACTCGGCGAGCGCTGCCTCGTCCGCGACGCGGCGCACGCCGATCGTCGAGCCCGAGAGATCGACCTTGACGAAGCACGGGAAGCCGATGTGCTGGCGGATCCGAGCGCCTTCGACTGCGGGATCGGCGTGGCGAAGTGGTGTCGTCGCGACGTAGGCGTCCGGCATCGGGATCCCGTACGCCTGTAGACATTCGCGCGTTCGGATCTTGTCCATCGCAACGGCGGACGCGGCGCAGCCGGATCCGACGAACGGCACGTCGTGCAGTTCGAGCATCCCCTGGACGGTGCCGTCCTCGCCGAACTTGCCATGCAGGACCGGGAACACGACCTCGACTCCGCACGAACCGAGCAGGTATTCGACGGCGGCCCCGGGGCGCATCGGACCGACCGAGTCTGCGCGCAGCCGTTCGGGCGAGGTCTCGATGTCGACCAGCGGCTCGGCCGCCGGCCACCATCGGCCGTCTCGGTCCAACAGGACCGGACGAACGACGTGCCGCGCACGGTCGAGATGACGGAGCACTTGCAGACCGGAACGGACCGAGACGTCGTGTTCCGGTGAACGACCACCGAGCAGAACCGCTACATGCATGAGGACCCCTCCAGGTGCGCGGCGGATCCTACCGTGCCCCGCCGGCAACGATCGTCGTCCGCGCGGTTCAGCCGCTCCGACCGAGTGCGGCAGCGGCGGTCGCCGCGCCGCGTAGGACTGCATCCGAGCCTGCGCGGCTGCGGACGAACCGCAGCGGACGGAGCACGATCGGCGTGCAGAACGAATGTGTGAACGCCTCGATCGCGAGCGGGAGCTCCGGCCACGCGGTCACGACGCCACCGCCGAGCACGACTGCGGCCGGGTTCAACAACGTGCATGCCGACGCGACGAGTGCGCACGCCGCACGTTTGGCGTCGTCGAGAATCGTCTGCACGCGCGGGTCGTTCGGTGCGAGTTGCAGCAGCTTGCCGACCGACCAGCGTGCGCCGTCGGACGCCGGGCCCAAGAACTCGGCTGCGCGTTGCACGATCGGACCACCGCCGCAATAGGCCTCGTAGCAGCCGCGCCGGCCGCAGACGCAGAGTCGACCGTCCGGGACGTGGATCGTGTGGCCGATCTCCCCGGCCGCGTTCGTCGCGCCTTCGTAGGGACGCCCGTCGACGATCAGGCCGATCCCGATCCCGGTCCCGAAGAACAGGACGAGCAGTGGATCCCGACCGCGCGCGTCGCCGTGCGCGTACTCGCCGAGGGCGCTCGCGCGGCCATCGTTCAGCAGCGTCGTCGGCAGGTGCAGGCGGCCTTCGAGATGCTCGGCGAGTGGGAA
>JAEYTU010000327.1 GCA_023433825.1 Planctomycetota bacterium | reverse complement strand
CAGCAGCACTTGCTGGCCGACGTCCCGGACCGGTTTCCGGGGCTCGAACTGGCGATGCACTTCCTGCCTGCCGATCGGGCGAGCGGCGACACCTACGACTTCGTGCCGCTGCCCGGCGGACGCCTCGCGATCCTGATCGGCGACGTGACCGGGCACGGGATCGGTGCTGCGCTGTTGTCGCATGCCGCGCAGGCCGCGACGCGCAGCTATCTCGAGTTGATCGACGACCTCGGGGAGGTCGCCCGACGCCTCAACAATCGGCTCGTGCACGGCGTCGAGACCGGCAACTTCATGTCGATGTTGCTCGTCCTGATCGACCCTGCGCAACGTCGCTTGCACTACGTCAACGCCGGTCATCCACCGATGCTGCTCGCGCGAGCCGATCGCGTCGAATGCCTGGAGAAGACCGGCATGGTGCTCGGCGTCGTCGAGGACGCCCCGTATCCGGTTCGGGGGCCGATCCGACTCGATCCCGGCGACGTCCTGCTGCTGCGCACCGACGGGATCGACGAAGCGATGGATCCGCAACGCCGGATGTACGGCGACGACCGACTGACCGCGGAACTGCTGGCCGCCCGCAAGGGGACCGTCGACGGCGTCGTCGAACGGATCGAGACGTCGCTTCGGCAACACGTGCAGGGACGACCCCTCGAGGACGACGTGACGATGATCGCGATCAAGGTGAAGTAGCGATGTCCTTCGGCAAGGTCTGGATTCCGATCACGCTGCTCGGCGTGATCGTCGCGATCGGCGTCGGATTCCACTTCTGGCGGCAGGCCGCCGCTCGCACCGAGGCGATCGAGCAGCGGCTCTCGTCGGCTCGGATCGAGATCGAGCGCGACGAAACGGATCGGCAGGGCCTGCAGAACGAGGGACGCGCGTTGCGTGCCGCGATCGAGTCGCTCGGCCCCGAACCGGCACTCGTCGTCGCGCTGGCGCGCATCGAACTGCGGCTCGGCCGTGCGCGTCAGGCGTTCGACGCGCTGCGCGCGCTTCCGCTCGCGCAGACCGAAGATCCCGACGTCCTCGCGGTCGCCGCGGCGGCGAAGGCCGGTCAGCACGCGTTGAGCGGACTCGCCGACGACGCCGCCGAGGCGTCGGCGTTCGCCGCACGGAGCGCGCGCGAACGGCCGGACCCGGCGGTGACGTTCCTGGCCTGGCAATGCGCGTGGCGCGCGGGCCGCACGACCGATGCTTCGGCTTTCGCAGACGAATTGACGACGCGTCACGCCGACGACCGGCACGGGAAGTTGCTGCTCGCGTTGCACGAGTTCGACCGGGTCAAGGACGCCTCGATGCGCGATCGATTGCTGCAACTCGAGATCGAGTTCCCGCAGACGCCACCGGAACTCGCGCTCGCGCTCGCGACGCTGCAGTTGGAGACCGGTGATCCAGGCGAGATCGCCGCGGCATCGATCCGACTGAAGGACGCGCTCGACAAGTACCCGTCGTACGTCGACGCCCGTCACGTCGCCGCCGTCGCCGCGCATCAGACCGGTCGCGAGGCCGAGCGGAACGCACACCTGCAGTGGTTGATCGCCAATGCGCCGAAGACGGACGCGCGTCGCGATGCGTGGGATCAGTTGCTGCAGACGCCGCTGCGGTGAGACGCGGGGTGAGAGTCATTCGCGACGAAGTCGGCCAGGTTCGCGACTTCACGATCGCCTCTCTCTCGCACTCCCGTCCCGTGGGAATGCTGTGCGAACCTGGCCGCACGTCGAATGACAAACCCCGTGCCGCGGCCGCCGGGCACCGCATCGTCGTCGCGAAACGTGCGCTGTATCGCGGCCGTAACGATTGACGAGCGAGTCGTTGACCGCGCGTCGGTTCTCTCCACGATGACGCGATGAACGCACAGGTCCTCGAGATCACGGTCGACGGTTTCCAAGCGGACGTCCTCGATCACTCGAAGCAGACGCCGGTCCTGTTGGACTTCTGGGCGGACTGGTGCCAACCGTGCCGAGTCCTCGGACCGGTACTCGAACGCGTCGCGACGGAGTACGGCGGCGCCTTTCGTCTCGGGAAGGTCGACACCGAACGCGAGCAGGAGCTCGCCTACGCGTTCCAGATCCGCAGCATTCCGACCTGCATCCTCGTCAAGGACGGGAAGCCGATCGACGGGTTCACCGGCGCTCTGCCCGAGCGGGACATCCGCGCGTTCCTCAGCAAGCACGGCATCCAGAGCAAGGCCGAGGTGCCGGCCGAGGCCGCGCCGGTCGATCCCAATGCACCGTCCGAACGACTGAAGCGCGCCCGGGCGTCGGCGACGACCGGCGATGTCGCCGCTGCGACGTCCGAACTCGAGGGGATCCCCGAGGAGGACGCCCTCGTCGGCGAACGCGACCGACTCCGTGAAGGTCTGACGTTCTGGACGGCGACGCTGCCGCAGGGAGCCGCGGCGAACGGGATCGTCGCTGCCCGGGAGCACTTGCGCGCCGGCCGCATCCCCGCGGCCATGGACGCGCTGCTGGAATCGGTCGAGGCCGACCGGTCGTTCGCAGAAGGCCTCGCCCGCAAGGGGATGCTGCTGTGCTTCTCGCTGCTCGGCGAAGAGGGCGACGTCTGCGAGGACTACCGCCGACGACTGGCGACGCTGCTGTACTGACGTCGTCGGCGCTCGGTGCGTCGACGGATCGATACAGACTCGGTGCAGCGGCCGTCCCGTCGAAGGATGGGCGCTGCGACACCCAGGCTATGCTCCGCGCCGCTCACGCCGGACGAAGTCCGCTTCGCCGCGTGCGTGTTCCACCCGTCTCTGGAGAACGTCCCCATGGCACAGCTGCGTCTGCGCGCACCACTCGCTCCGCCCACACCCGGCGATGGAGCGGACTTCGACCCCGCGGCCGATCTCGCACCGTTCGTTCCGTCTGCCTCCGATCCTTGGGACGAACGAAAGGCCGCGCACCTGATGCGACGCGCCGGGTTCGGCGCACGCCCCGAAGAGCTTCCGGCGATCGTCGCGCTCGGCGTCGATCGCACCGTCGATCTGCTGTTGATCCCGTCCACGGCCGGTCTGCGCAGCT
>JAEYTU010000325.1 GCA_023433825.1 Planctomycetota bacterium | reverse complement strand
CCGCGAGGCGGTGCAACGCGACACAATGCAAGGCGCCGAAGCGTTCGTGCAGCGCGTCGGTGAACGCGCTGAGCGCCGCGAACGGCGAACCGTCCGCCCACAAGAGCGGCAGCGTGACCGTGAAGTTGCCGCTGTTGACGACGAGGTCGACGACGCGCGCGAAGCGACGCACGCGCTGCATGACGGCGAACGGCATCGCCGCCGTCGCGAGGATCTCGTACGGCGCGTGCTCGGCCCACTGCATGCCGAACGCGGCGTCGTGGCGGACGATCGGCGTGCCGCGCAGCCGTTTCAGGATGCCGACCTGGATCTCGTGCGGACGCAGCGCGACGAGGCGGTCGAACCCGCGCGCGAAGCTCGTCAGGTCCTCGCCCGGCAGCCCGGCGATCAAGTCGGCGTGCACGTGGACGCCGGTGTGCTCGCGCAGGAACCGAAGGTTCGCCTCGATCCGCGCGACGTCCTGGCGGCGCGAGATCCGTTCGGACGTCGCGTCGTCGAACGTCTGGATGCCGACCTCGAGCTGCACGGTGCCGGCCGGGAACCGCGCGAGCAGCGCGCGCAGCGCGTCGGGCAGCCGATCCGGGATCATCTCGAAGTGCAGGAACAGCCCGAGGTCGACGCGCGCCAAGAAGAACTCGAGGATCGCCGTGCTCGTCGCGATCGACAGGTTGAACGTCCGGTCGACGAACTTGAAGTGACGCAGGCCGCGCGCGAGCAGCCGTTCCATCGCGTCGAGGAACGCCGTGAGTGGGAACGGTCGCACACGTTCGTCGAGCGACGACAGGCAGAACTCGCACGCGAATGGACAGCCGCGCGACGCCTCGACGTAGACGACGCGGTGTGCGACGTCGGTCGCGTCGTACATGTCGTACGGCGACGCGAGCGTCGCGAGGTCCGGCGGTGGTGCGTCGACGATCCGCGGCGGCGTGCCGCCGGCGAGCAGGTCGCGGCACAGCGCAGCGAACGCGACGTCACCTTCGCCGCGAATCACGTGGTCGGCGAGCTGGCAGACGCGCTGGTGCTCGGTCTCGTGCGAGACCTCTGGGCCGCCGAGCACGACGACGACGTTCGGCGCGATCCGCTTCAGCGTCGCGACGAGGCGCTCGGTCTCGTGCGTGTTCCAGACGTAGACGCCGAGGCCGACGATCCGTGGCGCGTGCGCGAGGATCCGTTCGGCGACGTCGAGCGTGCGGTCGGCGATCGTCGCCTCGACGAGCGTGGTGTCGGCGCGCAGTTCGCCGAGGTTCGCGAGCAGGCAGCGCAGGCCGAACGACGCGTGGATCCACTTCGCGTTCAGGGTCGAGAGGACGATCGCGGACATTGCGTGGCATTGTGGCTCGTTGCGGCAGCCGTCGATACTGCGCGGCTCGCATGAAGTCCGACCCCGCCGCTGGTGCGCCGTTCCGCGTCGAACCGATCACGCTCGAAGGCGACGTCGTGCGCCTCTGTCCCTTGCGGGTCGACGACCTGCCGGAGTTGGTCGCCGTCGGCTGCGATCCGGACCTGTGGGCGATCACGGTCAACGACGGTGGCACGCCGGACGCGATGCGTCGCTGGGTCGAGCGTGCGCTCGCCGATCAGCAACGCGGGACGGCGTTGCCGTTCGTCACGCGGTTGCGCGACGGTGGGACGTTGGTCGGTGCGACTCGGTTCGGGAACATCGACGCCGCGAACCGACGCGTCGAGATCGGGTGGACGTTCGTCGCGCGGCCATGGCAGCGCTCGGGGGTCAATCGCGACGCGAAGCGGCTGATGCTGGCGCACGCGTTCGAGACGTGGCGCTGCCTGCGCGTCGAGTTCAAGACGGATGCGATCAACGCGGCGTCCCGGCGCGCACTGCTCGGGATCGGCGCCGTCGAGGAGGGGATCCTGCGCAAGCACCAGGTCACGTGGACCGGGCGCGTGCGCGACTCGGTCTACTTCTCGATCGTCGACGACGAATGGCCGGCCGTGCGCGAGCGGCTCACGGCAGGATCGCGCCGGTGATGCCGTTCGACGCCGTGACGCCGGTCGGGCAGCGGTTGTCGAGCCACAGGTATTGCGCGTGCAGTCGGAAGCCGCCGAGCGATGGATCGGCCGGCACCGGAATCGTGACGACGTGTCCGCCGATCGCGCTGCTGGCGACGCCGAGCGAGATGCCCGGCGACGTGACGTCGACCCAGAGGTCGATGCCGAAGATCGGGAACGCCAACGGGAGGCTCGCGACGGCCATGACGAAGAGGCCGTTCGCAGAGGCCGGTGCGCGCGCGCAGCCGAAGCCGAAGCCGGCGTTGCCGACGAAGCCGGGCGACGAGATGCCGGCGAGGGTCGCCGGGGTGCAGCCGGAGCCGGCGCCGTAGGCGACACCGCCGAACGGATGCGGCGTCAGCGTCAGCGTGTTCGGCGCGAACGTCGGCGCGTTGACGCCGGCGCCGTGGTTGGTGCCCGACGAGTCGAGGAAGTCGCCGTTCAGGTTCCAGGTCGAGACCTCACTCGGCAGCAGACCGAGTTGGCGGTCCTTCGCGGCGAGGATCGCAGCGGCCGGGCACGCGAACGGCCAGACGCGCACTTCGTCGATCTCGCCGTTCCAGGTTTCGCCGCCGACGACGGTCGTGTCGCCGTTGCCGATGCGCAGCGTGCCGCCGCGGTTGTGGATCGCGCCGGAGCCGACGCCTTGCGCGACTTGCGCGCCGTTGACGAACAGACGCAGCGTCGCGCCGTCGTAGGTCCCGGCGACGTGCGTCCACGTGCGGAACGCACCGGCGGTGAACGTGTAGCCGATGCTGTAGTCGCCGTTTGGCGTGCTGACCCACCAGAGCAGGCGGTTCGTGCGGGTCTGGCCGGCTTCGACGCGCAGGAAGTACGAGGCTTGGTTGGCGCTCGGGTCCATGCGCAGGATCGTCGGGAAGCGCCAGCCCGGGCCGAGCGTCGACTCGTCGTAGGTGATCCACGCTTCGGCGGTGATTCCGCTCTGCGGGACGAGGGTCGGCGCGAACGGGATGTCCGCGTGCGTGACGACGCCGTTCTGCAGCGAGAGGCCCTGGTTCTGCGCGTTCACTGGTGCTGCGAGCAGAGCGAGAAGGGTGGCGGCGGCGCCGAGGACGGCGCGGGGGTGGACGTGGTGCATACGTGTCGTTCGAAGGCGTGACGGGGGCGCCGGATGGTAGCGACGGCGACGAATGTCATGCGGGCGTGTGT
>JAEYTU010000320.1 GCA_023433825.1 Planctomycetota bacterium | reverse complement strand
CGGCAGAGCATCGATCAAGATCGTCGTCCAGGACTCGAAGCGCGGCGGATCTTGCCACAGGGTTTTCGATCCGACAACCCGCTCCGGAAGGTGCCGGACGCCCGGTCTGAGCACCGGAACGAAGTCGCCGCACATCTTGTGAATTTCGCGGACGCCGAGGAACGCGCCGCTCTCGACCGGTAGGTCGAAGACCAGGCCGAAGTGCACGCGGCCGACTTCGGTCGAGTCGTCGTTCAGCAGCCCCAGGAACCTGGGTTGTCCCGCATGCGGCGCCAAGATCAGCTCCTCGTCGAGCTCTCGTCGAAGCGCATCGACCCAGAGATCACTGGGTACGCGGACGCCTCGGGCAGCACTTCGTTGGTCGTCCGGATGGACGTGCCCGCCGATGCCGCACGACCACAGATCGTGCAGTCGGGACTCGGACTGTCGCTTCAGTCTGCGGACGAACAGCACATCGCCGCCGCACCGCGTCACGCAGTACGGGATCGGCTGCTTCCACGCCGGGTTCCGCTCTGCCGTCGCGCGGTCGACGGCGAACGCGTCCGTCGCGAGAGCCGTCAGGAAACGTTGGGCGTTGCCGCCGCGCATCGGGTGGAACCCCTGCGGCCAATCGCCGCCGAAGCGAGCGGCGCGGTCGACCACCAGGATCTGCTCGCCGACACCAGCCATCGGCGGGTCAGTTGACCAGCGACCGCGAGCCCGCGCGTTCGGCGGGTGCTCGCGGTGCGGTCGAGGCGAGTCGCAGTAACTGCACTCGGCCGATCAGCGAACGTTGATGTACGCCGTGTTGCCGAAGTACAGCCGGTTCGCCGTCAGGTCGATCAGCAGCGGCATCGCGTGGAACTGCGCGCCGAGCGGCATGCCGCCGATCGGGAGGTTGTAGCCGAAGGTTCCGGACGCGCGGTCGACCGGCGCGGACGGCAGCGGCACGAGGAAGCTCGTGACGCTCAGCGAGATCGGCGACCCGAAGAACCCAGGCACCGAGATGCCGGCCGTTCCGAGCAGGCCGATCACCGCGGACCCGATGTACTGCGTCTCCGCGGCCGTCCGCTGCGGCGCGAACAGCGTCAGGTTCAGGTTGCCGCCAGCGGCCGGGATCACGCCCGAGCTGAGGGCGACGACGCCGACTTCGAGCGGTGGGCCGGCATAGGTCGCGCCGACGGCTTCGGCGTAGGTCAGCGTGCCGCCGTTGGCGTCCGGGTTCGCGAGCCACGTCGTCGAGCTGGCGACTTCGAACTTCGGCGTCGAGTCGTCGAGCGACGACGTGAACCACGCGTTCGACGAGAAGCCGGGAATCTGCGCCGAGAAGATCAGCGCGCGGGACTCACCGGTCAGGTCGCTCATCGGGCTCGGCGAGTGGCAACCGGAGCCGAGCGGGTTCGTGACCAGCACGCGCACGTTCGTCACGGCGCCGCTCGTCCGATTGAAGTCACCGATTCCGAGGTTGGTCCCCGAGACGAACAACAGCACGGACTGGCCGTTCACCTGCGCGAACTGCGGGTCGATGTAGCCACCGCCCGCTCCGGTGATCGGCGCTGCCGCGCTGAAGGCACCCGTCGTCGCGGCGCGAGTCGCGTAGATCGCACCGGTCGGTGTGTCCATCGCGAACGTCAGCAGGTCGGGAGTCACCGTCGCTGCGAACTCGTCGCCGGTCGAGTTCAGCCCGTCGACGTCGTTGTTCTTCGTGAACGTGCCGGTGTTGTTGTCGAAGATGCCGGTCATTCCATCCCATCCACCGGTGCCACCCGTGCGGCGCACGGTGAAGCAGCCGTAGTAGACGTTCGAACCGAGTGATGGATGGGGGACGAGCAGGATCTGCGCGATTTCAGTGACGCCGTTGCCGAGAACCGCGTTCGTGATGCGCGTGGATGGCGCTTGCGCGACGACGACGCCAGGGCCTTCCCCGACGTAGGATTGCGCGACAGCGGTCGTGGCCAACAGGAAGACGGACAGGCCGGTCGTGGATCGGAACTGCATGGGAGGAGATCTCCGGGGAGCAGGGATGCGAACTGTGCCGACTCACCGGCACAGGGCGGCAAGGTAGAGAACTCACCGCGCGAGGTTCGACGGAGATAGAGGCGTCCGCGTGCCCTTGCAAGCAGCGAAAGCTCCGCGGCCCGGCCCGCCGCACCGCGTTCGCGGAACGATTCCCGCGATCGACGGCGTGATCGCGCTGGCCTGAAGGAGTCCTCACGCCGTCGACCGGCCAGCGTCCGCGACGACGTGCGCAGCGCCCGCGCGCGCCTCCGTCAGTTCGTGTCGTCTTTCGTGTCGCCCTTCGCGAGCAGTCCACGCAGCGCCGACAGCGAACGCATCTCGCCCTTGTGGCCGAGCGATTCGGCGTTCGGGCGACTGCTCTCGACGGTGATGACGCGCGGCTGGCCGCCCTCGCGCATCGGGCCGCGTGGGCCGCGGAAGTCGTTCGAACGTTCGCGGTCGCCGCCGCCACGCGAACGGTCGTCGCCGCCGGCGTGCTTCGGTCGGTTCGGCATGCCGCGCTTGACGCCGCGTCGCCGGTCGGGGGCCCGTGCCGCGCGATTCTGCACGACCGGCTCTTGGCGCTCCGGACCCCGCTCGCGCGGACCACGGCGGCCATCGCCCGCACCACTGCGTCCCGCGCCACGGCTGGCCATCCGCTCGCCCAGCGTCGCCGAGCGATTCTCGACGAGGTGGCGGGGTCGATGCATCGAAAGGCTGATCCGCTTGTCCTTCGGCTCGACGCGCAGGACGTAGACCGTGATCACTTCCCCGACGCGAAGTTGTTGATCGCCAGGCCCACGCCGACTGCCGTGGATCTCGGAGACGTGGACGAGTCCGTCGTGGCCGAGGCCGAGATCGATGAACGCGCCGAAGTCGGCGAGGTTCGTGACGCGACCGCGCAGCTCCAGGTCTGGCTTCAGGTCGTCGAAGCTGGTCAGGCCTTCGTTGCGGACGCCCACCAGTTCACCACGCGGATCCCGTCCGACGTTGGCGAGGTAGTGCAGGACGTCGAGAACGCGACCGCGCGGGTAGCCCTTCGCGACCAACGGCTCGAGCTCGACATCACGCAACGAAGCGCCGAGCAACTCGGCCGTCGGAACGCCGCGCTGTTCGGCGATCGCGTGCGCGATCTCGTAGTTCGCCGGGTGCATGCCGGTCGCGTCGAGCGGCTCGTCGCCGCCGTAGACGCGAAGGAATCCGGCGACGTTCCGGAACGTCGTCTCGTCGACGCCGAGCGCATCGCGCCAAGCGGCGAGCGAGCGGAATCCGCCCGACTTCTGGCGCGTTTCGAGTGTCGCCTTGACGAGTTCCTTGCTGAATCCGGGCAACCGCTCGAGTTCGTCCGCATCGACGCGGTTCAGGTCGACGCTGACCAAGCACAATGCCGAGCCGATCCACGCATCGAGATGGCGAGTCAGCAGGCCCTGGTGCAGTTCGTTCCACGGAATCCCGGCGCCGATGCACAGCGCGCGGATGTCCATCGCGACGAGTTCGCGCAGCGGATCTTGGAGCCGGCGCGCGAGGCTGACCGTCGTGCGAAGTCCGGCGTCGGTGCCGCCAAGGCCGCGGCGTCCTGCCGGCGTCGTTGCATGGATGGCGGAGGGCGCTTCTTCGATCGTGACGACGATCGGCCGGTAGTCCGGCAGCTTCGCCAATGCCTGGCGGAGCAGGTCGGCGGCGAGGTCGTGGCGTCGGCCGTGCGGCAACGCGATGCCCTCGGGACGCTCGGTCGCGAGGATCCGAACGATCTCGTCGACGGCGCTCGCACGATGGCCGGCTTCTTCGGGCGTCGGAGCCGCGGCGGGCTGCGCTTCCGTGTCCGGTGCGGCAGCCTCGGTCGAATCTGCCGTGTCCGACTTCTCGTTCGTCCCGATGCCACCGGTCTCGCTGCCCCCTGTCTCGCCGCCGGGCGTCTCGCTGGCGCTGGTCGACTCGCTCGCCCCCGAGGCCGGCTCGGTGGGGGCGTCCGTCGCTGCCGTCGTCGCCTCCGCTGCGTCGTCGGCAGGCGCGGCTTCGAGGCCTTCGGCCGTCAGTGGCAGCACCGTGCGCGTCGCGATCGAACCGTCCTCGGCGAGCACGACGAGCCACGCGATCTTGCCCGATGCGCGCAGCGCCATCGCCTTCTTCGCGCCGAGGGGCGCGGCCAGCAGTTGCGCGCGCAGGTTTCGCAGGTGATTGCGGACCGTCTCACGGTCGGCCTTCTCCTTCGCGTGACGACGAACGTCTTCTTCGCAGGCGCGGTAGAGCCGCGACTCGTAGGCGTATTGGAAGACGACGTCGAGGAACGCTGCGAGCGGTGAGTCGGGGCTGAGGTCGGCTGCGAAGCGTGCGCGCATCAACTCGAGCGCCCGGCCCTCCGGCAGCGTCAGCCGCAGCTGCACGATGCCTTCCCGTTCGGCGCGGCGGAGTGCGAGCATTCGCTGCGGCGGGATCCGTTTGACCGGTTCCTCGAACGCGAAGAACTCGCGGTAACGCTGCGCGCCCTTGCGATCCGGGGCGACGGCGGTCGCCTTCAGATTCCCGCTCCCGAGTTCGCGCCGAATCTGATCGCGGAGTTCGGGATCGGCGGCGAACTGCTCGGCGAGGATGTGCGTGACGCCCTCGAGCACGGCTTCGACCGTTCCGAGGCCCTTCGCCTCGTCGCGGTATGCCTCGGCTGCCGCCATCGGCGTCTCGTCGCCGAGCGTGCGATGCAGGATCGCGAGCGCGAGCGGGCCGAGTCCCTTCTCCTCGGCCTTGCGGCCTTCGCTGCCCGCGCGCTTCGGACGGAACGTCTGGTAGACGTCGTCGAGCACGTCTTGATCGACGACATCCTCGAGCCGCGCCGCGAGTGCGGACAGATCCGCGCCGCGTTGCGCAGCCTGTTCGAGGATCGACTGCTTGCGCGCCTCCAGTTCGGTCAAGAACTGCAGCCGCTCGAGCAGCGACGCGATTCGTTCCTCCCCGAGGTTTCCGGTCTCCGGTCGACAGTAGTAGTCGACGTATTGCGGGGTCGCGCCAGCTTCGAGCAAGGCCACGGTCGCGCGCAGAGGTTCCGAGGGAATGTCGAACTCGGCTTCGAGACGATGCAGGATGGAGTCGGGGGCCATCGGGCGCGGCAGGTGGAAGGGCGCGACGGTTGCGAGGTGGCGTTCGGTCGCGATGGAGGGCGGCAACCATACCACCCGGCGTCGACACCGCCACTTGGCCGGAGAACCGTCGCGAACCTTCGTCGTGCGCGCGGATGCTGCTACAAGCGCGCCATGCGTGCGCGACTGCCGACACCGCCGACGAAGATCTTCGTCCGCGGACCGAACTGGGTCGGTGATCTCGTCATGGCGACGGCGAGCTTCGAACGAATTCGTGCGGCGTACCCGCACGCCGAGATCGCACTGGGCGTCCGCCGGTACCTGAAGCCACTGCTGCACGGATCGAAGGCGTTCGACCGGATCCTCGATGCGCCACGCGGCGGACTCGGCGCGCTGATGGCACAGACGCGTGAACTCCGGGACGGCGCGTTCGACCTGGCCATCGTCCTGCCGAACTCGCTCGCCGCCGCCCTGCCGTCGTTTCTCGCGCGAATCCCTTGGCGGCTCGGGTACCGCCAAGG